>NZ_CDSBKL010000021.1:0-22336 GCF_977115555.1 Aquiflexum sp. | reverse complement strand
GTGACCACCTGAAAAAAAACAAATTTGCAGACTATAAAGACGTCATTACCAGTCCGGTCACTCCCGGTATTTCGGTGATTGCCCCGGCCTACAATGAGGGTCAAAACATTGTACAGAATGCCAAAAGTCTCCTTACGCTGCATTATAGCAAATACGAGGTAATCATCGTCAATGATGGATCCAAGGATGACTCGCTTCAAAAGATGGTTGATAGTTTTGACTTGGTGAAAACCAAATATGCCTATTATAAACACGTAGAGACAAGTACTATCAGGGGAGTCTATAAATCCACAAACCCATCTTATGCCAAGCTTACCTTGATAGATAAAGAAAACGGGGGCAAAGCCGATGCCCTCAATGCCGGGATAAACCTTGCAGCAAATGAGATTTTGGCTTGCATCGACGTGGATTGTATCCTGTCGAGTGATTCCCTGACCAGAATGGTGAGGCCGTTTATGGAAGAAACAAATAGAAAAGTGATTGCTGTCGGCGGTGTAATTGGCGTTGCCAATAATTGTCAGGTAAAAGATGGAACGGTGACTGAATATCGGGTGCCGGAAACCCTCCTGGGAAGATTCCAAGTGATAGAATATTTCAGGGCGTTTTTGATGGGTAGGATGGCTTGGACCAGGATCAACGGATTGATGCTTATCTCCGGTGCATTTGGTTTTTTCAACAAAGAACTGGTTTTGAAAGTCGGGGGATATTTCCCAAAAACCGTAGGTGAAGACATGGAGCTTGTCGTCAGGATGAGAAGGTATATGGAAGAAACAGGGCAAAAGTACAAAGTAGGATTTGTGCCTGATCCCTTATGTTGGACTGAAGTGCCGGAATCAGAAAACATCCTTTCCAAGCAGCGAAATAGGTGGATGCGTGGAACCATTGAAACACTCCAACTTCACAAAAAGATAAAATTCAATCCCAAATATGGGGTTCTGGGTTTGGTTTCCTACCCTTATTGGTCAGTGTTTGAAAAAGCAGGGCCGATCATCGAAATGATGGGATTCCTATACACGATCTTTATGATTTTAACAGGGGACTTCAGCGCTTTGTATTTTATAGGCCTATTTGGACTGATGTATGTGTTTTCAGTCATGATTTCTTCTTTCAGTATTTTGTATGAAGGAGTAGCTTATAACAATTATAAGGACAAGTCTGATCTCAATAAATTGATGAGGACTGTCCTTTTGGAACCGTTTCTTATCCACCCCAAAATCGTTCTTTGGGGATTAAAGGGTCATTGGCATTTCATCAAAGGCCGTGGAGGTTGGGGAGAAATGATCAGGACAGGATTCAAAAAAGCCGAGGATAAGAAAAAAGTTGAATCACCTATCCAGCTTCAATAACCGGGTTATGAAAAATTTGACAAAAATTCTTTTTTTAAGTGTTGTCTTTTTGACAATGACATTGCCAACAATAGGCTTGGCACAGGAATCGTTTGACCCTGATATGCTTTATTTGGATGCGCGTAAGTTAATTTTGGAAGGGAAGAGAGAAGAAGGAAGAATGATCTTATCCAAGGTTCTCGGAAAGTATCCTGAGTATGGGGATGTCTTGATTTTGATGGGAAGGTCTTATGCCTGGGATGGAAAGTATGATTCTGCAGCCATATATTTTGAAAAAGCATTGATAGCAAACCCAACCTATGAGGACGCTTATATTGCTTATATCGATGATTTGTTTTGGAGTGAAAATTATGAAAGGGCGGAAGCTGTAATTGGAATGGGACTCGAAAAAATCGGACCTCAATCCATGCCTATAAAGTACAGGTCTTCAAGGCTATTTTATTATAAAGAAGACTATAAGTCAGCTTTGAAAATCGCCAATGAAGTATTTGCCAAAGCACCCAAAACAGAGGGATTGCTCGGATATATAGAAACTCTCAGGAGAAAGACCCGTGTCAATGCCCTTGGTGCAACGTATGATTACGATTACTTCTATGGAGACCTCAGCCCTTGGAATACTTACTCCGTCTATGGCCGTACCCATACCGATTTTACTGGATCATTGATTGCAAGGGTGACGCACTCTCAGAGATTTGATGGTAGGGGAACCCAAGCAGAACTGGATGCTTTTCCATCTTTGGGCAAAAACAAATATGGTTATTTCAATGTGGGGTATTCCCAAGCCTCATTTTTCCCGAAATTCAGGTTTGGTACCAGTGTATTTTGGAATTTACCAAAAGCTTATGAATTGGAGGCAGGATACAGATTGCTGCAATTTTCTGAAACCACACATATCATTACAGGATCGGCAGGCAAATACATCAGTAATTGGTGGCTCAATCTCAGGCTCAACTTTATTCCGGGTAAAGACGGTTCCTCGACAAGTGCCAATTTTCAGACAAGGTATTATTTCAGTGGTCCGGAGGATTTCTTCAGCATACAAGTGTCTACCGGCGTTTCTCCAGACGAAGAAACCCGTGATTTTCAATCCCAATTGCTCAATTCTTACAGGGCAAGAGTAGGCTATCAACATCTTTGGACATCAAGGTGGATGGGATTTGGGTTTGTAGGCTATTCAAGAGATGAGATTTCTGAAAATCAATTCCGCAACAACCTCAATGTTTCGATCGGCACAGAATTCAGGTTTTAATGGCTAGTTTCCTGAATAAATATTTCCCTTTAGAATTCCGGATTTTTTTTCGGGGTTTTTTGGTAGTGGCTTTTATTTTCATATTGGTTCCTCTGGTCAGTATGTTGACCTGGTACTTGATTCCTCCTGCTACCTTAGGGGTAGTAGTTATCGACAAAACTGTCCCAAACCAAAACCATCAAGAGCACCAATCCCTTCATTGGCTGCTCAACCATTTCCGGTATACCAAAAGTGATGGGAGCATTTATGATGAATCGATCGACTACTTTGGATTTTTTCCTGAGAAAAAAGAAGGTCAATATCAAATCAAAGACCTGTCTGGTCTGAGTGAAATAGAAAAACAAAAAATGCTTGATGAGACCAAGCTTGTTTATTTTGCTGATACCTATGGCGTGTATGAAAATGATTTAAAAGAGCAACCTGTCCAGACTCACTCAAAAAAACTTTATGGTGGAATGGATACTTTGGATATGGACTTTTTGAGGACAGCGTATGAGGCCGAGATTGACATTATCAGTGAATTTAATACCATCGCAAGTCCCACCCAAAAGAAAGTCAGGAATGATTTCGAGGATCTGCTCGGCATCAAATGGACAGGATGGATTGCACGGTATTTTGATGAATTAGATACTGCATTGAATGAGGAACTTCCTCCTTGGCTCGTTGCGAGCTACAAACGGCAGCATCAGGAAACCTGGGATTTTTCAGGTCCTGCGATGGTTTTTTTGCATGAAAACGGACAGATTGAAATCCTAAAGGATAAGGTTGAAATAAAAAATACGGTCCCAAACATCATGTCAAGCCCTAAAAGCCAAAAAACCTATGGGATTCCTGAAATCGTGAAGTATCCCTATTGGATCGATATCATTTTTGTGAGCCGTGAGTATGAGGTGATTTCTTACTATGACCTTGCCCCCACAGAAGCAGGCATTGAAAAACTCAGCGAATGGGGACTACCAAGGTATTTTCCTGCGGTAGTGATGAAAAAGAATGGAACAGGAAAACTCTATTATTTTTGTGGTGACTTTGCAGATAATCCCGTATCAGGAAGTTCTTATAATTTTTACGGAATAGAAAAATTATGGAGGATGTTCCTGCACTCGGAAGATTTTTCACAGCGGAACAGTTTCTTCTGGAATTTTTATTATCCTTTGATGGGTACTATCCTGAAGGATTCCTATCATAGAAATGAATTAAAGAAAAGTGTAAATTAATATTTAGGGATATAAACAGCCAAAGAATCAGGGATAATCCTGTTGTTCCCTGTGGCATACCGATTTGAGTTTTTGTAGGTTTCAAACTCGGATTGAATTTTTCCCTTCATAGATACATCAATGATCGGTTCCAATCCCATATTGTCAAATAGCCTGTAAAGTTGGTTGTCAGCCAGGACGTATTCCCCACTGATATAATCGACCAACTGGTTTTTATTCCTCATCAAAGGATTGGAGATTTTGGATTGAAAAGTAGCAGAAGTATCCATCACATATCCTTTCCAGGCCACTTTTGAGGGCAAGTTAAGTTCAAACCTATTATCCAAAAGACTCAAAAGAGTAGGGGTAATCTCAAAGTGACTGGTAACGCCATGCATTCTTTTGGCCTGATTGAGTTTGGGAGAAAAAATCATGATAGGCACATGAAACCTGTCAATGGTCGTGGCCAAGGGAATTTCAGGAAGCCTATGATCCCCGGTGATGACAAAAATCGTATTTCTATATTTCGGTAGTTTTTGATACGCTTCAAAAAACTCCTTGATGGCTTCATCCACATAGAGAATACTGGAATACATATTTTTATAATTTCTGTATTCTGCCAATTTCAAACTCGATACTTTTAGCTCATTGATAATGTGATTTTCAAACATCGCAAAGTATTTTTCTTCATCAGGGATGAGGAAGGGATCGTGGGAAGTCTGGGTCTGAAAAATGCTGATTTGAGGTTGTTGAATGTTGACGGGCAATTTCCTCATTCCATTTTCAAACATGGCTTTGTCAGGGTAACCCCATGAAAATCCTGATTTGGAAGGAGTTTCCTCAAAATCCGCATCAAATGAAGCCATGTCCAAAATCCTATCCACTTGCTGGTATTGGAGGAAGTAATTGACATTGTCAAAATTTTTGTCTGCACCTATATGGAAGTTGGTTTGATATCCATTGGTTTTGAGCAATGAAAGTAAGGTGTGGTGCAAAGGAAGATTTGGTGCTTGGTCCATAAATCCTTTTTGAGCAAAAGGCAAAGAACCAAAAATACCGGTAAGCACGCCGAATGTTCTACCTGTGGTCGAGAGACCGTTTTTCCAATAGAGCGAATGCTCACTCAAAGAATCCAAAAATGGCGTAAAACTTCCCAGGTAAGCATCTTCGCCTGAATAGGCTTTGCCCATCCCCTCCACTATAACAAAAACAATATCAGGCAAACCGTCAAACTCATCAAAATATGGGCCCAATACATCAGGGTAATTATTGGAATGTAAAAAAGGGTAATTGGCTTCGGTCAGATCTTTGCTGACTAGGATGTCTTCTGAATTATTGGAAGCAAGGAAAAAGTCAAAATACAAGTATTCATTAGATGTAAAATAATTATATGATTGGTCATAGAAATAGGATGATTTATTGGCCAAAAGATTACTTTCAAGCTCGCTCGTAAGCTCTTTTTGTACATTCTTCATTGCCCCGGTTCCCAAAAGATAAGCGTAGCAAACCACAGTAAGGAACAATGCAGCATTCAGGCTCATAGGAATCCATTTACCCAATCCAAGCAAAATGTAAACAATTACCAATACAACAATGATTCCCAAAATATTCAAAAGATTGAGTTCACCGGAAGCTTTGATGGTAAGGAAAATGTCATTGAGGGAATAGGCATAAAGGTCAGTACCGAGGGGAAGCAACATTTTGGTGAAATAAAAAACCAATCCGCCCTGAAGCACTATAAGCAGAGTTAAAAAGATCTTTACAAAAACCCTTCCAGCTACAGGATAAACTATACTCATAATAGTATTTAGAATCAAAAGAAAACCAAGGGTATAGGAAACCCACTCAATGTCAAATACCCATCCCATCAGGGTAATATGGGTTTTTGAATATTCTAAACTGTGAATGTTAAAAACAGCAAACACTTCCACCATCCTGAGAATTAAAAAGATCGCCAAGAAGGGAATTGCCAATTTCCAAAAATTGATAAAACCGAGCTTTAGGTTCAATAAAAAGGTAGATCTGATCTGGGCCTGCGAGGAAGACATATTTACTTTTGCGAATACTTATTTATTAGTGAGCAATTACAAATATAAATTTTCTAAAATTCATATCTTGCGCAATTAAATAAAATCTATGAATAATAAAGGAGCCTTGCTCAAAGAGCTTTTTACTAATCTTTCAACCACTGGCGCCATTACTTTTAGTTCTAAATCATTGGTAAATAAAATGTTATCATTTGCCAATTTCCGAGGAGTAAAACTTATCGTGGAATTGGGTGGTGGAGACGGAAGTATCACACAAGGAATAGTCGAACGTATGGATCCCGATGCTGTTTTGTTGGTTTTTGAAATCAACAAACCTTTTTGTGACAATCTTGAAAAGATTTTTCCGCAAAAAAATGTAAAAATAATCTGCGATTCGGCAGAAAACATAGACCAATATTTAGGTGGTAAAAAGGCAGATTTGATTCTTTCTTCTTTGCCATTGACTTTGATCCCAAAACCTTCCCGCGAGCGGATTTATCTGAAATGCAGGGAGAATATTGTAGAAAACGGGAAATTGATTCAGATATGTTATTCCTACCTACTCAAATTCCAATTTGGAAGATATTTTGAGGAAATCAAAAGTCACTTGATGTTTAAGAATTTTCCTCCGACCTTTATTTTGGTCTGCGAGCAATAATCCATCGTTTTTGAAAATTCTGACCTAAAGCCTGTTTCTTTTTTCAGTGTGAAAAAAGGAACAAGCTTTTTGTTTTTTTGATCATTTCTATACCTTTTATGGTTGTTTTTTATCCGGATTCAGCAATATTTAATTTTAGATTGATCCAAAAAATTTAAAAAATGAATGTTCTAACACAATATCCATGACTAAATCCGGAATTTCTGAAAGCCAAAATATTTTGGCAATTGCCATTATGGAGATGGGCAGGATGAAGAAGGGGCAAAGTTTTAGCCCCTCTGAAGTGGTAAAATGGATTTATCCTGAATCCTGGGACCACTTCATGGATGATGTCATGGAGGAGGTGATGCTACTCGATCAAATGGGGAAGATTGAAGTAACCCAAAACCAAATCCAAGTGTCGACTGAGGCAGTTCCTGTTGGGGAAGTGAGAATCACCTGCAAATTTTAAACTTCATTGCTCTAGATGGTGTTAAAGACTCAAAACCGGAAAAATGAAATTGTTACCAATTATTCTCAGCTTTTGTATCATGGCGACAATGGCCTGTGCCCAAACTCCCACCAAAAACGAAAAATCCATGCAAAATTTACCAAAAACCACAGTCAATGTTACCGAAGGTCTTGAAGTCGCCACCTTGGGGGGTGGCTGCTTTTGGTGTACAGAGGCGATATACCAAGACTTAAAGGGTGTTGAAAAAGTCCTTTCAGGTTACAGTGGAGGCCATGTGGACAATCCTTCCTATAGGCAAGTCACTTCCGGCACGACCGGTCATGCGGAAGTGATCCAGGTAGTTTTTGATCCCAAAGTGATTTCCTTCGAGGAGGTTTTGGAGGTATTTTGGGCTACCCATGATCCTACTACCCTCAATAGGCAAGGTGCTGATGTAGGCCCGCAATACCGCTCCGCAGTATTTTATCATTCTGACGAACAAAAACAAAAAGCGGAATTCTTCAAAAAGAAGCTGGATGAATCGGGTGCTTTTGGTAAACCGATCGTAACTGAAATCACGGCCTTTAATAATTTTTATGTGGCGGAGGATTATCACCAGAACTATTTCAAAGAAAATGGAGGTCAGCCTTATTGTCAGTTCGTCATCAGACCAAAAATGGAGAAGTTCAAAAAAGCCTTTGCAGAAAAATTGAAGTAATTGATTGGGGTAAATATTGGATTAGATATTCCTCGTATTTAGTTTTGGAAAAAAGTTATTCATTATGAAAAAGATATTGATTTATTCTTTGATAATCGCCTTGATAGGCTTTGCTTGCAAGCAAAAAACAGATGAGGTCACTGAACCAACGTCACAAGCGGAAAAAATTGAATCTGCCGCACGTAAATTTGGTGCAGATATCAATGATGCAGGTGTATTTACTTTGGCTGAATTGGTGACTGAACTTGACAGCAAGAACGAATTTGAAGGGAAAGTTGTAGGTGAGATCAAAGAAGTCTGCTCCAAAAAAGGATGTTGGATGACAATTGATCTACCCAACGGCCAAAGCATGAGGGTTACTTTTAAGGATTATGGGTTTTTTGTTCCTTTGAATTCTAGCGGATATCCTGTTATTATTGAAGGAATAGCGACCAAGAAAGTAACCGATGTGGCTACTTTGAGGCATTATGCGGAAGATGCCGGGAAATCCAAAGAAGAAATCGAAAAAATAACTGAATCTAAACAAGAATATGCTTTTGAGGCAGTTGGAGTAATTATCAAAGAGAATGCTTAAAAATTGCTGTTTTTTAATTTTTTCTGTTTTTGTTTTTTCTGCATGTGAACAAAAGAAGCAGGAAAAAACCGAGCCTGTTTTGTACCCAAATGAAGACGCTCCCTTGGCTTTGCTGATGCGGGAAATGTATGTAGATATGGAGGAAATCAAAGTTTCGGTAGAAAAAGGAGAGGCTATCAAAAACTACCTTAAAAAACACAACCAGCTATTGACAGCCCGAGCCACTGATCCAAAAGTGAAAGACTATTCTTTTGACTTGATGGGAAATGGTTATATCGAATCACTCAAACAGTTGGAAAACAGTCATCCTGATTTGCTAAAGGCAAATTATAAAATCCTATACAGTTATTGTATCGCTTGTCACGAGAAGCATTGTCCTGGGCCTCTAAAAAAAATCTCTAACCTTCAAATAGAATAACATGGCCATCGCATTGGATAATCTCAGGGTAGGAAGGGTTTATGCTTTTACCAATATGGGTGAAAAGAGAAAGTTGGAGATTTTGGCGAGGTTATCAGGTGATAATTTTAAAGTCAAAGACATGGATACTACCGAAGTCTATACGATCGAAGAACTGCTGAGATGGGGTAAAGGTAAGGATTACGAATTGGATGAATGGATGGAAGAATGAACAAAAGGGCCTTTGGGAATTTCCAAAGGCCCTTTTGATTGATGGGCTTAATGGTCAGGTTCGTAGATGATCCTCATAAAGGCGCTCAAACCCTGACTTTCCCTGTTGATGGGAATTCCCGATACAATTCCGATCAGAAAGTTTTCCGCAAAACCGATGCGCATTTGAGGTCTGAGTACGGTGGTTAGTTGGCCGTTTTGGATTTCTTGATTGATCTCTACACCGGCAAAGTTTCTGGTTCCTGATAACATATAGTGGAAACTTGTATTGATGTCAAATTTTGCTGAAGTAGATCCCTCAAAAATCTGGGTTATTTTTGGGCCGGTGTATACCAAAGTGTGGAAATTTCTCCCCCACCTTTTGGCAGCCACAAAAAATGGGTTAAAGATATTTCCTTTATACAGATTTTTTTGCCCCCATTGGTTAAGGTCTGCCAGTTTGAATTCATGGAGATAACCTAAAGCAAGAGTGGTTTTAGCTTTCTCCGAAACAAGAAAAGACCATTGTGTGGCCAATTTCAAAGATTCCAATCTATTGGATGGCTTTTCAATATTGGAGGGGAGTTGCCCCTGATAGGAGAAAAAAGTTGCTGGTAATTCAATCTCCAAACCCAATCTGTCAATAACTGCCCACTCGTATTCAATCAATGCTTCGTATTCGTCAAAGCCTCTTTTGTCAGTCATTCCCATTCCTATATTCCACTCTTTTTCACCTTTCCTTGCCCCCAAATCACGGATCAAATCAATGTAAAGAGGTTCTGCATGGAGGACTTTGGGCTTTTCTGAGCCTTTGACTTCTTCTGTTTCCGCAATAAAAATGCTGTCTAAAATAGATTTCCCATACTTAATACTGTCAATTTTTATTTCTTGGGAAAAGGAATATTGACCCATGCAAACCAAGAATGTCACGAGGAAATAAATTTTTTTCATATCGATTTTTAAATTGATTTTAATCATATCCAATCATTTGAAATCAGGGGATTTCTGAAAGAAAGGATTTTCCGTAAAACTAGATTGATCAATTAGATTTTTGGAAGAATATGGAGTTGTTGATATAGGATAATCTGCGATTTTTCAAACTCAAAGGGGTGAGGCTTTATTTTTTCCTCCTTTCCTAATATTCTTTGGTAACCCATTCAAACAAAGATTCATAAGGATCCATTTATTTTCTAAGCATTTGGTCTAGGAAAGAAACTATTTTAAATTGGGCTTTTAGACTGGATAAGTTTATTAAAAAGACAATTGCAATACATTTTTGACTGCTTTTTCTTTATTAATCTGCGATTTATTCAAATTTGATATAAAAAAAAACATCATGGGCCTATTAAAGGGTTTTGGAAATTTGCATAGTGATTTTGATCACAAGGGTTACTGCGATTTTGGCTATCTTTGTGTTCAGTTACCGCATAGATTATGAAAGAAAGAAGTCTCGGTTCAGCTATTCTGCTGGGAAAATGTCCAAGATGCAGGGAAGGAAATATATTTCCGACCTCAATATACAGTTTCAGTAAACTGACAGATGTACATCATAAATGTCCGCATTGTGATGCTGTACTGACACCTGAGCCTGATTTTTTTTATGGTGCGATGTATATCAGCTATGCGTTTTCAGTGGCTTTGGTCATCAATGTGTTGATCGTGTTAAATTATTTCTTCAATGATCCCGAAATGTGGGTTTATGGAGTCACGGTGGTAGTTTCCAATTTGATTTTGCTTCCTTTGATGTTGAGGTATTCCAAGATCCTGTATCTGTATGGGGTGGGCAAACTGAAATTTGACCCGAAGTATTCTAAAATTTAAACTGAAATTCCACGAAGAAATGATTTTCCCGGGTAGCGTTTCTAAGTTAGTTTTTTGATTTATTCAATTTCGGTTCTGAAAAGTGCACATTAGAAATTTTTGATAATGTATTTTTACTTTTGAATTTATTTCAAAAAAATGGTAAAAATCTTATCGAGGTATTTACTTGGGATTTTCTTCATCCTAGCCGGGAGGTACCATTTTGTAAACCCTGAATTTTATTACCCGCTGATACCGGATTATTTGGCTTATCCGATATTTATAAATGGAGCTTCCGGGATATTGGAAATCATCCTAGGTTTAGGAATGTTATTTAAAAAGTACGCTGAAATATCTTCTTGGGGAATTTTGGTTTTACTCATTTTATTCATTCCTTCCCATGTATATTTCATTCAAATTGGGAGTTGTGTCGAAAATGGACTTTGCGTTCCTCCATGGGTCGCTTGGGTAAGACTTCTATTGATTCATCCTCTTTTAATGTTTTGGGCTTATATTTTCACAATAAATAAAAGTTATGGCAAGTAATGTTTTCGGAGAGCCTTTGGTCTCATGCAGTGTTGAACCAAAAACCGGGTTTTATCGGAATGGATGCTGTGAAACAGGGTCTGATGACCTAGGTACACATACAGTTTGCGCAGTGATGACGGAGGAATTTTTGATCTTCAGCTACAAAAAAGGAAACGACTTGATCACGCCAAGACCTGAATATTCTTTTCCCGGATTGAGGCCGGGAGACAAATGGTGCCTTTGTGCAAGTCGTTGGATAGAAGCATATAGAGTTGGGAAAGCACCCAAAATCGTTTTGGAAGCAACCCATGAAAAAACATTGGACTATATCGAATTGGATGAATTGGTCAAATACGCTTTGGTCTAATCCGGTCTGATAAAAGGGGAAATAGTAGACTTTTTGATACGGTCTCCATTTACCATATAAATTATTATTTCAGTGTTTAACTGACTGATTTTGCTTGGTTTTTCTTTGATTTTTAAAGTCATAAACTGCTTCATCCTGTGAAATTCCCTGAATCTGTTTATGCTATTCCCATCAGGAAGTAAAAAAAGATAGGAGACATCAGTCCCTATCTGTATCCCATCGTAGGGTGCGGTGAGAATGATGGCAAAGTTTGAAATCCCCAAAACATCAAATTCAGAATCGCAGGATGGGTTAATTGGGGGCTCGTTAAAGCCATTATTTCTTTGGATTTTTTCAAACTCAAATTCCAAATGGTATCTGAATTCTTCGAATGGAACCGTATCGGATTTTGTGGAATATTGCTGATTGCGGTAGGGGCTATAGAATACTTGTTTGACACTGTCTAATTCAGCCAAAGAGGGATAGGGACACCCGGTTTCAAATTGGGAATCTTGATTACAAGAAAGAATTCCTCCAACAAAGAGAAATAGAAATACTGAAGTTCCAAGTCTAATTTTCATACTATTGATTTTTTATCTGTAAGCAATAGACTGGTTAGAAGACCATTCAATTTTGTCTCTAATATCGTCAAAAAAGAGCAAAAATGTTTGGGATTAGGTAATAATCCCAAATGGAATTTTGTAAGTAAAAAATTGAAAATGTTTGCAAAATTGTACTGGTTTTGGTTTTTCAAGAAGTGCTTTTTCGAGATATTAGGTCTTTAAGAGAATTTTTGGAAAACAGGACATTCGTGAGGGTATTTTAATCAGAAGCCTTAACTTTAATAATGTTTGGATTAAGTTTAAAACCGAATTATAACTTAAATCAAAGTGCCATGAAAAAATTCTTAACATTTGTTTTCAGCTTTCAATTGGTGATGATGTCTGAAATTGCTTTTGGCCAAGCGGATAAGGAAGGCAGCAATCACGGTGTTTTTATTGAGTTTATGGGGAATGGCATTTTCTATTCTGTGAATTATGATACCAGATTTACAAAAGAAGTAGATGGACTTGGGGGGAAAGTGGGTTTTGGTTATGTGGCTGTTGATGGGGACCATTATTCCTCCTTCCCTTTTTTGGTCAATTACCTTATGGGGAAGGAGGGACATTATTTTGAGATTGGGGTTGGAGCAAATTTTCTAGTCGCTGACTACAAGAATGGAAGTGGCGTTATTGACCGTCCGGAAATAGCCAAATGGGAGGGATGGTCAGGAAACATGAGTTTGGGATATAGGTATCAGGCTGTTGATGGGGGGTTTTTATTCAGGGCTGGTATCACACCAATGTTTAGAGAAGGGGAATTTAAACCATTTTGGCCACAGGTTTCTGTTGGATATGCATTTTGAATTTTGTCTGGACTTGTAGATATCAAACTCTAATCCCTGATTTGTCCATTACCTTGGATTATCCATTTATAACTTGTCAGTTCATTAAGCGCCATTGGACCCCGGGCATGCAATTTTTGGGTACTGATTCCGATTTCAGCTCCAAGTCCAAACTGGTTTCCGTCAGTAAATGCCGTGGAGGCATTTGCATAGACAGCCGCAGCATCCACCGATCTTAGGAATATGTCGATATTGGTTTGGTTTTCAGAAATGATAGCTTCGCTGTGTTTGGAGCTGTATCGTCCGATATGTTCCAAGGCTTCCTCCAGATTTGACACGGTTTTGATAGACATTTTTAGGGAGAGAAATTCTGTGCCAAAATGCTCTTCTCGGGCTTTTTGAACCAAAGGATGGGTTGAAATAAATGGGAATGATTCCTCATCAGAAAAAATAGTTACTCCTGCATCAAGAAGGTTCTCCACCAATTTTGGTAAATCCTGAAGCCTGTTTCGGTGAATAATCAAGCAATCCAAGCTGTTGCAGACACTTGGGCGTCTGGTTTTTGAATTGAAGGTGATTGCTTTCCCTTTATCGAGATCCGCTGATTCATCAAAGAAAGTATGAACGATCCCTGCCCCGGTTTCTATGACAGGAACTTTGGAGTTTTGTCTCACAAAATCAATCAAATCCTGACTTCCCCTCGGGATTATCACATCCACATAATCAACAGCTTCCAACAATGCTTTGGTAGCAGATCGGTCAGGTGGTAAAAGTTGAAAAGCATTTTCCGGCAAACTGTTTTCCTTGAGTGCCCGATGAACGAGTGACATGATGGCCCGGTTGGAATGGTCTGCATCGGATCCTCCTTTTAAGATCAGGCCGTTTCCGGATTTGAGTGCAAGTGCAAAAACGTCAAAGGTCACATTTGGTCTGGCCTCATAGATGATCCCCAAAACTCCGAGGGGAACAGTGATTTTTTTGATAGACAAACCATTTGGCAATTGCTTTTCTTCCAATATCCTATCCAAAGGAGTGGGGAGGTTTTGTACTTGGGTCAATTCCCTACAGATTCCTAGGATCCTTTCTTCAGTAAGTTTTAAGCGGTCATATTTTGGATCATTGATGTCCATCAACGCTAGGTCTTTGGCGTTTTCAGACAAAATGAAGGGGATTTTGGCAAGGCTTATTTTTACCAAAGAGGCTAAGGTTTCCTTTATGGCAGCATCATCCGCTGCCATTAGTTTTCGGGTGGCAGATTTGACTGTTTTGAATATAATGGTATAATCAGGCATTTTGAAACAAGTAGAGGTAGTCGTAATGAATGAAAGGTTTTTGGTTTTTTAGACCGATTTTTTCCTGTGCAATAGGAGAGGGGTATTCTGCTTTTCCAAGTCCGATCTTTACCCCGCTTTCATCTGTAATGCGGATGATGTCTCCTTTTGAAAAATCCCCTTTGACAGAAATTATCCCTACAGGCAACAGACTGCTTATTTTATTGGAAGCCAATGCATTTTTGGCTCCCTCATTGATGACTACTTCCCCTTTGAAATATTGGTCTCCATGTGCCAGCCATTTTTTTGTACTCTGTTTCTTAGGATTGGGTTCAAAGAAAGTAGAGGCCGCTTTTTGATTGATTACGTCAAACAAAATGTTTTCCTTTTTTCCGTTGGCTATCCAAACCTGAATCCCCAATTCAGCTGCTTTTTTGGCCATATTGGTTTTGGTCAGCATGCCACCCCGCCCAAATGAAGACTTGATAGGACTGATGACCTCTTCCAAATCAGGCATTTTATTTCCGATAAGGCTGATCAATTTGGATTTGGGGTCGGAGGGGTTTCCGTCAAATATACCGTCTACGTTGGTGAGGAGGATCAGGCTGTCTGCGTTGACCATAGCGGCTGTCAGAGAAGCCAACTCGTCATTATCTGTAAACATCAACTCAGTGATCGCCACGGTATCATTTTCATTGATCACAGGAACTATTCCTTGGGTGATGAGTCCAAGAAGGCAGTTTCTCATATTGAGATAATGCTTTCTGTCCCTAAAATCTTCCTTGGTGACCAGGATCTGCGAAATGGCAACGTCATGTTTTTTGAAAAGTCCCTTATAGGTGTTGATCAATTCAATCTGTCCGCTTGATGCCCAAATCTGCTTTTTCAAAATCGGGTCAATCTTTTCCGGTAGCTTGATTTCTCCTCTTCCAAATGCCACTGCACCCGAAGATACCAACAATACCTTGATGCCATCCGACTTCAATGAAGCTATCTGAGTAACCAAAGAGGACATCCTTTCAATATCCGGTCTTCCACCTTCTTTTGTCAGGACATTGGAACCAATCTTGATGACCAATATTTTGGGTTTTTGTAACATTCTCGGTTAGCTGTTGCAGTAATGTTACAATATTAGGTTATATGTTGACTGTTTTCAAAAGAATAGTCTTGATTATTATCAAAACAAAAAAGTCTTGCCAGTTGAGGCAAGACTTTATTAAAGGGGTTATAAAAATTTTAATGGATCACCACTTTTTTGGTTTCCCAATAATGGTTGTTTTTTATTTTGATCAAGTATAGTCCTTTTGGAAGTGCAGTGAGATCCATTTCCACAAGTCTTCCATTTATGCCATTTAGACTTCGGACAATTTGGCCATGCGAATCAAGCACTGTGATTTCGGCTTCTTCCATATTGGTGTTTTGGGAAAGAATTTTCACAAAACCAGTGGAAGGATTTGGATATACTTTGTATTCAATTTTTTCATTGGTTGATTGAATGGTGACTCCCACGACTTTGAATGTCTCACTTGTTCCATCAAAATCCGTTTGTGTCAATCTGTAAAACTGTCTGCCATATACAGGACTTTCATCAATAAAGTCATAGTATAAAACAATATCTGAATCTCCCGCACCCGGGATAAGTCCGATCGGAGACCAATTAATTCCGTCTATAGACTTCTCAAGAGTAAAGAAAGCATTGTTTTTTTCTTGGGCAGTTGACCATGAAACTTTGATTTTTTCATCCTCGGTCACAATTGCTGTAAATGAAAGAAGCTCTATCGGAAGGATTCTGAAAGATTGTGACAAAGTGAATATTCCCGGAGAAAAACTAGGAACTGCAGTCTGATTACGGACACTTCCCGAATTTGCGTCCCCGGCCAATGCTGTTTGGCCTAAATCTATCCATTCACTTCCGTCCCATTGGGTTACCATAAACTCATTATAGTCATCAATCGGGCAGGTTCGGTCAGATGACCAAGTCATGGTCAGGGTTGGAATAGCGGATGAATTGGTGTTATCCAGCTCCCAATATTCGCATTCGTTTACGATTCCGATGGTGGGTTCTTTGCTTTCCCTGTCATAAGGGACAAGATCAGGATTGATGTGGAAATATCGTCCGGTAAAGTGTTGGGTAGTAGCCCCGCCCAATGCTGAAGTTGTAAGTGGAGCATATAACCCATCATTTCCAAATGGATAAGTAAACTGAGTATTTCCAATCTTACGGATTCTTCCATTGACATGGGAAGCATTGGATCCTCCTGTCAATGTTGTAAATGTGTTTGAGATGGTAAGTAAATTTTCATCATTATTGATGATTCCATTTTGGAGGTCAAGCTCAAGTGAGATAGTTACAGGATCAAGCAGCTCAAAAGTACCGGAACTATTCATTCTGATTCTTCTAAAGATGGGAATATTAGTGCCATCGGTTAATAAAGTCTGTGAAGTATTTCCATTTATTTCAACAAATCCTGATGTTCCTAAACCGAATGTCAATGCCGAATTGGACCCTACCGTAGAAATATCCCCTCCAAAAGTACTGACACTGTTGTAGGCAGGTTCGATGGCACCGGTGGAATTTTTGACAAAAGTCACATCTCCATTAAAAGCATCTCCTCCTGAAGCATTTGCAGTCCGGACTCTTCCTGTTCCATTGTTGATCAAAGTAAAGTCCCCAAAAGTATTCCCACCTAGCCAATCGTTGTTTGATGTACCAGTTCGGGTCATGGTGGTAGACGTGCCTGGATTGGTACTGAAGCTATTTCCTCCCGCAACGGTTAAAGCTATTCCGGCTCCGGAATTAAAGATGTTATTGTCGGGAAATGCATTTGCTGTTGATATTGTAATCCCACCTGTACCGGTAGTAAAGGTATTGTTCCCTCCGATAGTATTATTGGTATTGATCAACATGGTAGTAGCAGCATCAAATGTATTTGTACTTGAACCACCAAATAGATTTCCTGTTGAAACCGTTAAACTTGAGCCAGCGGTAAAATTATTGGTTCCGCCAAAGTTGTTATTTGTTGATATACTCAGGGTAGTCCCTGAGGTGAAGTCATTGATACCTGCAAAGGTATTGTTGTTGGTAATACTTAATGAGGTCGAAGCATTGAAGGTATCATTTCCGGGGAAGGTACTGTTATTCAAAATATTCAAAGCTGCAGCGGAAATAAAGGTGTCATCTCCAGAAAATATGCTTGCATTTTGAATAGTTAAATTCCCTGAAAGTGTGGTTATTCCTATATCTCCGAGGAATGTACTTCCTGTAGCAGTGAAAGTATTCATTGAGAAATTTCCATTGGGTATAGCCGTTGCCTGCGAGAAGTTATTTATGGTTAGATTATTTCCAACAGAAAAGTCTGTGGTAAGTAAGCCTCCGGTAGTCAAGGTACTGATTCCACCATTGATACCAAAGTTCATAGTACCTCCAGCATTGAGGTTATTGATGGTGACATTGTCCCCGAAGGTATTGGTTCCGGCCCTTGCGATTTCGAAAGTATTGGTTCCGTTGTTGATAAAAGTGCTTGTGCTCAAAAAATTATCTCCAAGTGTGTTTGCCAATCTAAGTAAGTTGTTGCTGTTATTGATAATGGTGGCTGGGCCAAAAGTATTTCCACCCTGTAGAATCAAGTTCCCTGTTGAATTATCGGTCAGCAATAACGTCCCAAAAGTATTTCCGGGTCCCCAGGTTACGTTTCCACCTCCATTTCTTGTCAGAACGGTCGTATTTCCAGGATTACTAAACAGGTTTCCCCCTGTAGCCATATTCATCTGACCGGCGGCGATAAATGAATTGTTTCTTGCGAAGGAATTAGCACCCAAGAAAGTAATAGTGGTTGCATTTACTGTGAAATCACCTTGAAAATTGCTGTCCTGGGATTCAAAAGTCGCCGGATTAAAGGTACTATTGGCAACTGGGTTGGTTTGGGTAAACCTCCTGACATTTAGCACACCGGAATTGAAGTTGGTGGTAGTCAAAGCTCCGTTGCTCAGAACTGACGTGCCTGTTTGGCCTGAGGCGCCACCAAACCGCATTGTCCCACCCACATTGTTATCAATGGTAATCTGATCTGCAAAAGTGGAATTTCCATTATAAGCAATGTCAAAAAAATCTGTACTGTTATTTATAAAGGTACTTGTTCCAAGGAAAGTATCACCGTTTGTATTTGCCAACCTTAAATGTGCTGTTCCGGAATTATTGGTAATATGTACAGGGCCAAAAGTGTTTCCACCAAACCATGAATCATCAGTAGTTGATGCAGGACCTTTAATGAATATAGAATTATTACCTGGCAAAGTACTGAAAAAATTAGAGCCACCCATTACTATTCGGGCATTGGCATTGAAAGTATTTGTCCCGTCAAATCGGTTTGAGCCAGTAAAGGTCATATTTGCTGTTCCGGTAGTATTTACAGCAAAATCACCCAAGAAAGTACTGTTGGCAGATGTAAAAGTGACGGAATTGAAAACAGGACCGTTTGGTGCATTTGTCAACTGGGTAAAATTATTGATTTCAAGGACATTTGAAGCGGCGAAATCTGTTGTCACCAAACCTCCTGATTGCAGGACTGATGTTCCTCCTAATTCTCCAAACCTCACTTCTCCAGTTGCATCCGAATTGTTAATCGTAATTTCTTGCGCAAATGTATTTGTTCCTCTGTAGGCAATGTCCATGAAAGCGGTGCCATTGTTTTGGAAAGTCACCAATCCATTAAATGTATCTCCCAATGTATTTGCGAACCTTAAATTGGTATTCGAATTATTGGTGATCAAGGTATTTCCATTGAAAGTATTTCCACCTTGCATTGTAAGACTGCTTGTGGAGTTATCTGTCAGAGTGAGGTTTCCAAAGGTATTTCCCGGACCCCAAGTCGTTGCTCCACCCCCATTTCTAGTGATGGTGGTTGCATTGATAGGTGAACTGAAGGTATTGCCCCCTGCAGTCATGGTTATTTGGCCACCTGAGATAAAAGAATTGTTTCCTTCAAAAATATTGGCATTGGTAAAAGTCATGTTACCGGAAGTCGTTACACTAAAATCTCCCAAAAAGTTATTGTTTGCAGAGGTAAAAGTTGTGGTATTGAAATTTCCATTTGGAGCATTGGTCAATTGGGTAAAATTATTGATTTCAAGTATGTTGGCTGTCGCAAAACCCGTTGTGACTAGACCTCCTGTTTGAAGGACTGAGGTTCCGCCAACTTCCCCTATTCTTACTTCCCCACCAGCTGAGGAATTATTTATTGTTATTTCTTGAGCAAAAGTATTGGTGCCATTGTATGAAATGTCCATAAATGCGGTACCATTGTTTTGAAAAGTCACCAATCCATTATAGGTATCTCCTGTGACCGTAGCCATCCTAAAGTTTGAATTGGTATTGTTTGTAATTAGTAGGTTACCATTAAAGGTATTGCCGCCTTGCCAGTAAAAGAACCCATTGGCATTGTCGGTAAAAGTCAAACTGCCAAAGGTATTTCCACCTGCCCAAGTTGAATTTCCGCCTGCATTCCTGATAAAGGTGGTCGTTCCTCCCGGATTACTAAATGAATTATTTCCTGTCGGCATAGTCATGCCATTTCCCGCAGTAAAAGTATTGTTTCCTGCAAAGGTATTGTTTCCGTTAAAGTTGATCGCACCTGTGGAGGTTACTTGAAAATCCCCTAAAAAAGTACTGTTTGCGGCAGTGAACGCTACTAAGGAAAAATTACTGTTGGCAGTATTCATTACCTGAGTCAGGTTATTGATTACCAATGTCCCTATAAATCCTGTAGTTGCCAACCCCCCTGTAACCAAAGTAGTAGTGCCGCCTCCGACACCAAAATTTAATTGACCTCCTGTACTTGTATTATTTATGGTTATACTGTTTATGCTTGAAGAGCCATTATAAGCCATTTCAATGTTGCCTGTTCCATTTTTATTAATAACCAATGAGGCATTAAAGGTATCTCCATTGGTATTAGAAAAACGTAATCTATTATTATCAGAATTTGTAATTACAGTTGGGCCATTAAATGTATTTCCGCCTAGGAGGTCATTGTTGTTGCCACCGGTTTTGGTAAGATTGATGGCATTGTTGAATACCATATTTCCCATGGAATTAAAGTCATTGACATTTAGACTTCCATTGCTAATAGTAGCTCCATTAAAATTTCCATTTCGAACAGTCAAAGTGAAACCTGACAAATTCAAAGTCCCTCCTGTCATTGTAAGGTCTCGTATCGTAATATTTGCAGGAAGAACAGGTTGGAATGTCCCTGCACCATTGATTACTGCATCTTCATTATTGGCATTGGGAACATTCGCCGGAGTCCAGTTGGCAGGGGTGTTCCAATCAGAACTGACACTACCATTCCAAGTTTGACCTTTTGAGGTAAAAGCAAGAGCGACAAAAAGAAAATTGAACAGTAAAATTTTTTTCATTTTATTTCAATTGGGTGAATCAAAAACGGGTGTTTGACAAAGCTCTTATTGGTCAAGAAATTCTGGGCGAAATTTCATAACCAGATAATCGAACTTTATAAATTCAGGAATGTTTTTTGTGTTTTTTGGATGATTCCTACTGAAAAATAGCTAAAAAACAATAAAATAAAAGGATTCTATATAAAAATATACAAGGTTAAATCAGAACCACTTTTTTCTTTTGAAATAATAAACCATCGCCAAAGTAGATCCCAAGAAAAGAATCCAAATAAAAAAATAGCCATATTTCCATCCTAATTCGGGCATAAATTGGAAGTTCATGCCATATACTCCGGCGATAAAAGTCAGTGGTATAAATATCGTTGCGATGATGGTCAGCGTTTTCATGACCTCATTTTGCTTAAGACTTAAGTTGGACATAAACAATTCCACCAAAGCAGAAATAGACTCCCTCTGTATTTCCAGATTTTCTATGATTTCAATGACATGTTCATACACGTCATTGATAAAGGGATTCGTTTTCTTTTTTACCAAAGGGCTTTCTGATTTTTTCCAGGCTGATAATAATTCTCTCGTTGGCCATACCGTTCTTTTGATCTGTTGTATGGATTTTCTTTGATGGAAGATTTCAGGTAGTTTGGTTTTTTTTGACTGACTAATGATGTTGTCTTCTAAAGTTTCTATTTTCTCAACTGCGTGTTCCAAGCAATCAAAATACTGGTCTACGATGGCATCGAGTAAGGTATAGGCAAAATAATCTGTACCCATTTTTCGCATTTTGCCTGTTGGGTTTTCTAGCCTTGACCTGATCGGGTCAAAAATATCAAAGGGATTTTCTTGTATAGAGATGATATAGTTTTTTCCAAAAAGTATGCTTACTTGTTCTGTGATAGGCTCAAGTGATCTGTTTTTATAATAAATCATTTTGGACACCACAAAGATATTTTCTTCAAACTCTTCGAACTTTGGTCTTTGAGAGGTGTTTTTGATATCTTCAAGTGTCAAAGGGTGAATATTGAAAAGCTCACTGATTTCTTTCAATAAAGTTTCATTTTCAAGGCCGTATAGGTTGATCCAAAATTTATGGGTGATTTCCAAAAAAGGTTTGATCTGTTCTGGATCCGTAATGAGGTGTTTCTTAAAAATACCTTCACCAAATTCATAAACCTCCATTTGGGTTTCATGTTTCTTAGTTTTAACCGAACTGGTCATAGAACAAACTTTATTTTTTCGGGAGAAAGGGGTTTTTCGATGAATCCTTCCACGCAGGCAAATTCTTTCGCTCTTTGCCGATCCTGAAAGTCGATGGAACTCGACAAAACAATGATTTTATCTTTTCTAAGTTTAAATTCCTTCATGTATTGGTTAAGAAAATCCCAACCATTCATTACAGGCATATTGATATCCAAGAAGATCAGGGTGTTTTCAGAATCATCAATTCCCCTTATTCTTTCGATTGCCTGTTCTGCTTCTAAAAATTCCTCAATTTTCGACGTTAATTTTAACTTTGAAATCAACCTTCTGTTAATCAGGTTGTTTATGGGATCGTCATCTACCAAAATAATGGAATAAAAACTATGCATAGAGGATTCTCCGAAATTGGAATGTGGTTTAAGTTCTTTCAAATATACTTCTCTAAATTAAAAAATAGCGGAATTATTAAATTGATTTTTTTATAAAATCTATAAACTTACCGAGGTTTCAAAAAAAAAAAAGAGGGACCTTTAATGCTCCCCTTTTCAAAAAAAAGAATTGCGCGATTAAATCATACCGCCCCTTCCTCCACCTCCC
>NZ_CDSBKL010000020.1:0-22442 GCF_977115555.1 Aquiflexum sp. | reverse complement strand
AGTCCACGGTCGAAAGTCCATAGCCACTGCAAAGGATTTTCAATCCCTATTTTTTTCCAATTCAATGCTTATGTATTTCCAAAATACAAAGCTCAATATTTCAACCCCTATGGGTTGTATGTTTATAAACATCCGTTTGTCTATAAATATGCAGCTCCTTCGGAGTCGAACATTTTTAAACCAACATACATAACCACATCACCATTGACTATCTGTCTTGAAGTTCAGATTCAGCAAATGTGGACTATCGACTGTGGTCTGTCGACTTTTTTAAAAGTCATTCTTCTTTTGGTCGTAATCAAAGTCCGTAAATCGGCTGTTATCAAGATCGTATTTTTCACAATCTATTTCGATGCTCAATGGTCTTTCCGGTCTAGGGAATGGGCCTTTGGTATAACCAAGTGTGGGGTCTGCATAAACTTTGGCCATATACTTCACCCAAATGGGTCTAGCTGTCTGACCTCCCTGACCGCTCACCCAACTTCTGAAGTGGATGGCCCTGTCGTCACCACCTACCCAAGCACCGGATACGAGGTCTTTGCTCATCCCGATATACCAACCGTCTGAGGCATTTTGGGTGGTTCCGGTTTTACCTGCAAGTTCATTGCCATCTCCTCTGATCGTCCAGGAAACTCCCTGAGACGTTCCTCGGGTTTCTTCAAAACCTCCACGGAGCATGTACACCATCAGGTAAGCATGTTCTTCGCTCATGGCCGGTTTTTTCTTGGCAGTAAACTGCTGGAGCAAGTTGCCGTTTTTGTCCTCGATCCTGTCTATGAAGAATGGAACGATATGTTCTCCTTTGTTGACAAAAGTCCCCATGGCGCCGACCATTTCGATGACAGATACATCAGAGGTACCCAAAGCCAGGGCGGGGACTTCATCCAAGTCAGAAGTAATACCGAGACGGTGGGCAGTTTCCACTACGACTTTTGGTCCCAGTTTTTTCATCATAAAAGCCGTCACGGAGTTGATGGACTGCGCCATGGCAAGACGTATAGTCATCTTTTCATAAGAGAATTTCCCGTCCGCATTGTTTGGACTCCAGACAGGTTGGCCCGGGGTATTGATTTCTACAGGCTGATCGACCACGGTATAACAAGGGCTGTAGCCGTTTTCGATGGCAGCAGCATACACAAAAGCCTTGAAAGTAGATCCGGGTTGTCTTTTCCCCTGTCTCACATGGTCAAATTTGAAGTATTTGTGGTTGATGCCGCCGACCCATGCTTTGATATGTCCGGAATGAGGATCCATGGATACAAAACCTGTTTGCAGGTGTTTTTTGTAATATGTCATCGAATCCATAGTACTCAGGAGGGTATCGATTTCTCCTTTTTCCCAGGAGAAAACTTTCATTTTCTTTTTCTCATTCAGTTTGATATCGATGGAATCAGCGCCTGCACCATATCTTTTTACAAGATTGCGGTAGACATCTGTTCTTTTGACAGCTGTCTCCAAAAAGTCAGGAATAACCTGTCCGTTGCTGTCGATCCAAGGAGCTCTAGTTCCCATTTCTTTTTCAAATTTCTTTTGGAGCTCCCGCATATGTTCATCGACAGATTCTTCTGCATACTGTTGCATGCGGCTGTCAATGGTGGTATAGATCCTCAATCCATCACCAAAAAGGTCATAAGGCGTGCCGTCAGATTTGAGGTTTTCCTTTGTCCATTTGATCAGATCAGCTTTGACGACTTCCCTGAAATAGGTTGCCAAACCTTGGTTTTGATTCCCAACCTTGTAATCTAGCTCGATAGGAAGTTTTGAAACGGAATCATATTCAGCCTCTGTCAGGTATTCATATTTTTCCATCTGTCCCAGCACGGTATTTCTTCTTCTCAAAGAATTATCGGGATTGAAAACAGGGCTATAATAGGAAGGTGCTTTGAAAAGACCCACCAAAGTGGCAGATTCCTGTAAATTCAAATCAATCGGAGCCTTGTTGAAGAAAGTTTTTGCTGCAGTCTTGATCCCAAAAGCGTTACTTCCAAACTCTGAAGTATTCAGGTATAAAGTCAGGATCTCTTCTTTGGTATAAGACTTCTCCAATTTGGCAGCGACAATCCATTCTTTTGTTTTGATGATCAGCATCCTAAGGCCAGGCACCCGGGTGAGGACACCCAAGGACTCTGTATTCCTGGTTTTGAATAGGTTTTTTGCAGTTTGCTGACTCAAAGTACTGCCTCCCCCGGCACCTTGGCGCAGGATGATGGACTTGAACAAGACCCTTCCCATACTGAAGAAATCAATTCCTGAATGGTCATTGAATCGGATATCTTCAGTAGCAATCAGGGCATTCACCAGATTTTTGGAAAGCTCATCATAGGTTACCGGGCTTCTGTTTTCCCGAGCATATGTACCAAGCAAAAATCCATCAGAGGAATACAACTCGGAAGCAAGTTCAGTTTGGGGATTTTCAAGTTCTTTGAAATCAGGCAAATCTCCGAAAAGCCCGAGGAAATTACCGCTGACTGCCCAGACAAACAAAACGAAACCCAAGAGTCCCGCTGCAAAAACCATCCAGATATATTTTATAATTTTTTGGGTCATTTAGTAAATAGGATTTGAATCAAATGATTGTTAATAATATGACTTCAGGTAGAAATCTCTGTATTCATCCAGATTTTTCCTTTTGTTCAGTTCCTGAAAGTTCTCTATTGAAATCAGAAAACAGTTGGCTTTGTCTTCATCAGTCAGGGAGTCGTTCTTGAATTCTTCCATGAATTTTTCGCGGTACTCTATTCCTTTTTGTGCAGAGATAAATGGACTCACTATGAAAATGGTGTTTTCCCTGCTTAAGTTCATATTTCCGGTTCGGAGCCTTGATCCTTTGAAATTCTCATTGTGGAATCCTTCCAAGTCTGCGAGGAGATTTTTGGATTCCCCTGATTTGTCCGCACCGAGGACTATCACAAATATATGGGTTTGGTTAGGATTATTTTTGTAGGGTGATTCTGCCACTTCTTCCTCTTCCAGAGCATCACCTTCTTCTGTCACGGTTTCTTCCTGAACCTCGGTTTCAGTCTCCTCCGAGATCTCGGTCTCGGTCTGTTCCTCATCTACCTTAAAAGCTCCAAGCATATTTCTTGCCATTTCTGCCAGTCCTTCATCTTCGGTGGTTTGGATATAGTTTTCCAACCTTTCCTGATACCTCGAAATATCTTCCGTCTTGCCGGTAACCATGATATCCAAGAGGAGCAGTCTATCAGTGTTTGCAGTGAGTGGATGTGCCTCCAAGGTAGACCTAATCAATGATTTGGCTTCAGCATACTGCCCCTCATGGTACATGCCGTAGGCTTGCTTGTAATTCCTTGAAGTTTCAAGAAAAGCCACATTGCCCGAAGCTTGGTCGGGATTATTGACCGACATGGTAAAGGGAGAGTCCGGAAATTCCCTGTTGAGTCGCTGCGCAAAAATGTCGGTATTTCCACCTGTTTCTTTGTTGGCAAGATACAGGATGTAATAAGCCTCAGGTTTTTTGATGGTATTCGGATATTTGGTAATCAGGCTTTCGAGGTTCTCAATGCTGATTGGTGGGTTTTTGAGGTCAAAGAACAAAATCTTTCCCAGCTCAAAATACGACCGCTCCAATTCCATTTTCATGTCTTTGATCTGATCGGGATTGCTTGGGATTTTGGAAAGGAGTTCCTCTTTGGTCGGAATCTGGGACAATATTTCGTTTTCTTCATTGGAGACAGAGTCCGTTTCAGTGGAGGCAGGCAGATTGATATCCGGCTGGGTGGAGGAGGTTTGAAAATTTTGGCTAGTCCTTCTCCAATTGTCCTGTAAGGGTCTGTTGCCCCAATTCCGGTTAAAGTCAATGGATCCTTGCTGGATTGCAAGGGAATTGTCGAAATAAAAAGATTCTCCGCTTCCTCCCCTTCCACCAAAAGCAAGCAGGTTATCAAATAATCCGGAAGGTTTTTTGTCGTCTTTGGCGGCAGCTTCGCTGAGCAGACGCTCTTCTTCCTGTTTGATAAAATTCTCAGCAATCAGGGTCTGTGCTTCGAGGCTCAGTTCGGAAAGGAGGAGCAGACTGTCATTTTTGGTGACGATATCATAATGGAAAACATAATTATCCAGAATTTCTTTCCTATCTGTGATATCCTGGAAAAGAGGGTCTGTCGGCCTGAAACTTGCCAAGGCACTGTCAAGGTAAAATTTTGCTGCCCTAAAATCATTTTTGATGTCAAAATTGATCGTAGCGAGTTTTTCGTAGATATAGCCTTTTTGGATAGGGTTCTGGCTTTCTTCTCTAGCAGCCCTTTGTAACAGCTCTTCGGCCATTTCAACTTCGTTTTGCTTGAGTTCAAAAAGTGCTTTCTCGAAAAGGATGACATCTTTCAGCTCTTTATTTTTACTGTCTTTATACAGATCGTCAAAATAGTTCCTGACTTTTTTGACGTCTTTTGTCTGGTCCAGCTCGGCCACCTGCTGGGCATAGAGCTGTGCAAAAAAGGACCGCTCGTAAGGAGGATTTCCCTTTATTGATTTAATATAGTAATCGTAAGCCAAGGCATCTATGCCTTCCCTTTGGTACAATTGTGCTAGGATAAAATTGATCCTTGATTTTTCCTTTTTGTCTTTGGTATAGCTGAGGGACTTGTCCAAAGCACCGATTTTGCCATTCAGCTCTCCTCTCTTATGGTAATAGTAGGCAAGGGTCTTGTATAGCTGGAATTTGTTTTCAGCATTGATTCCTGATTCTTTGGAAAGGAAATCAATCACATAGGCAGCATCATCAAAATTTTCCAGGTCAGTAAAAAGCCGCATCAACTGGATCAGACTTTGGTGGCGGATGTCTTTTTTCTTCCCGTTGACATTGAGGTATTTGAAAGTATTGGAGGCATCGTCAAATTTGGCCTCATAATAATCAGCCATCCCTATCAGAAAATAACTTGGACCGACCCATTTGGATATCCTGTGCCAATCGACAGCTTTGGAGGCAAAAGACCTCACTTCACCTAGAAGCTCCTCATTGGAATCTATAAAAGCACTGTCGATAAGATAGAAAACCGGAAGGACCTGACTGAAATCCTCCCTATGGTTGTTGGCAATACCTTTTTCCAATTCCTGTATTTTAGCATTGGCATAATAATAAGCGTTGTATTTTGCAGTTGTATTATGAAACAGCCTGTTGGTAAACGTGTTCTTCTCCGAAGAGCAGGACATTACCGCAAGTGAAAAAAGGAACAGAAGAAGGAAATTGATTTTATTCATGTTGAGCCAAAGGCTTGGAACGCCCAAATTACTTGAAATGATGTAAATTAATAAACGCTTACGAATAATATTATATTTTTACGGCATCAACCCAAATCGCGCAAGTTTGAGTATAAGAATAAAAATAAGGAACTGGCTGACAGAGAAATATCTCATTGTCATTCGAAAAAAGCAGGATTTTTCTGTCATAGGATCATTTAATGTCTCTTTTTCAAGGGCAATAATACTTGGTGTTCTTTCTCTTTCGGTGATATTTTTTATCTCTCTGGTATTGACAAGGACTATTTTGCGGCAGTGGTTTGATCCTGTGTATATAGAAACAGAAAACACCGCCAAGCTTTTGAAGCTATCAGATATCGTGGACTCCTTATCGATCGCGGTCAGTCAGAAAGATGCCTATCTGGCAAATATCCAGGGGATCATCAGCGGAAACGGTGGCATTGATTCTACAGCGTTGGTAAATCCTTCGACCATAAAATCAGTATCAGATTCTCCTGCCAATACCATTTTCGAACCAAGCGAATCCACCCTCAGTATTTTGGATGAATTCAAAAGCGCACCGATGGACTACTCAAATCCGGTCGGGATTTCTAGCAATTCATTTACAGAAACATTTTTCTTCGCTCCTATCAAAGGGGTCTTGACCTCTGTTTTTGCACCACAGGATGACCATTTTGGTGTGGATATAGTGGCAAAAGAAAATGAACCGGTAAAGGCAATCGCTGATGGGACAGTCATTTTGGCCTCTTGGACTTTGGATACCGGATACATTATCAGTGTCCAACATTCGAATGAATTGATTTCAATTTATAAACATAATTCGGTAATATTGAAAAAAGTAGGAGATCTTGTACGTGCCGGCGAGATCATCTCCATCATAGGAAATACCGGAGAACTTACCACCGGGCAGCACCTTCATTTCGAATTATGGTATAAAGGCACCCCTCTTAATCCTCAGGAATTCATAACTTTTGATTAGCTATGTTCAACAACAAGACAGAAGAAAAAAAATCGGTAGCAGACATGGTCAGTTCTACCAATGTTATTTCCAAAGAAACAAAAATCACTGGAGACATCTCTGCATCCGGAAACATCAGGATTGAAGGTCAGCTTGAAGGATTGGTTGAATCCAAGACCAAAATCGTGGTGGGCGATTCAGCTTTGATCAAAGGCAATATCACAGCACCCGAAGCAGAAATCTCCGGAAAAATAGACGGTGAAGTTTTTTGTTCCGGAACATTATACCTTACCAAAACCGCAATCATCAACGGCAACATCACCACCCAGAAACTAATTGTAGAAAACGGCGCTGTGTTCAATGGCAAATGCCAGATGGTAGCAAAAGGGTTGGTAGTATCCAAAAACTCAGATGAGGAAGATAAACCCCAAAAACAGCTACAGTCCATCTGACCCGCCCACTTTCCTAAAATATATAGGCCTGTCATTCCAGCTTTTCGTCATCATCGGCGGTGGCACTTGGCTTGGCTGGTATATCCAACAAAAGAGCCAGATCAAATTCCCGGTCTGGCTTTTGCTTTTCTGCTTCCTTTCTATTGTCATTTCTTTTTACAACCTGTATGTCAATCTGAAAAACGATGATAATTCTGACAGGAACCGCAAAAAGAAGTAGCTTTGCAGGCTAATTCATTTTGTATGAGAGCCATCAAAATACTAACCATAAAATTGTTTCTTTTTTCGCTGCTGATTGGAGGCATATTTTACCTCCTTCAGGAATATATCAAGCCGGAATGGGTACATGAAAGTCTTTGGACGATTCTTTCGTTTTTTGTTTTATTGACTTGGCTGACCGGAATGTTCTCACATTATCTCTTGGAGATCAGCAAAGAAAATTCTGTAAATATCTTATTGGGTGCCATCGGCATTCGGTTTTTGGCTAGTGCGGGATTTGTTGCCATCATGTTGTTCCTGCGGGTTGAAAATTTAATTCTGTTTGTGGTCAATTTCTTTATCATTTATTTCTTTTACTTATTGTTTGATATCTACACGCTTCTAGCTAATTTGCGCCCAAATTCAAAGTAGGTACTAAAAAATCATTTGATGGCCCGTAAATTTCTTTGCCTAAGTATTTTATTGTCAATATTTTGGCTAGGCTTTTCAAATCCTGTCCAAGCAGCCGGAGACGGAGAAAGCAAGACAGGATTTATCCTTCCGCATGTCATGGACAACTATGAGTGGCATTTTGCTACGATCGGCCATACACATGTCACTCTTCCTTTGCCGGTTATTATTTATTCCCCTGATCAGGGATTGGAATTCTTTTTGTCGTCTAATTTTCAGAATCACGAAACCCATAAATTTGGAAAGGATTACGGAGTAAGCGGCTATTATATAGATGAAAACTACAAACTGTCCGCGGCCGATCCTTCTAGAACATTCTATGATTTTTCCATTACCAAGAATGTCGCAATGATGTTCATCGTGATTGCAGTTTTGCTTTTCCTGATGCTCAATTCTGCAAAATTCTACAAGAAAAATCCTGGAACAGCGCCAAAAGGAATCGCTTCGTTTATCGAACCTATTGTCATATTCGTCAGAGACGAAATTGCTCTGCCGAATATTGGCCACAAAAAATATCTGAAATTCACTCCATACCTTTTGACCTTGTTTTTTTTCATTTGGGTAGGAAACATCCTTGGCCTATTCCCTGAAGCAGCCAACTTTACAGGAAATATCGCTTTAACCTTTACTCTTGCCATTTTCACTTTTATTGTGACCAATGTCAATGGAAATAAGGATTATTGGAAACACGTATTTGCAACTCCCGGAGTTCCGGTTCCATTGTTGTTGATCATAGTACCTGTCGAGATCATCGGTCTGTTCACCAAGCCATTTGCCTTGATGGTCCGTTTGTTTGTAGCGATCACAGCAGGACACATTGTGATCTTGAGCTTTATTGCCTTGATATTTGTATTTGAGTCACTTGCGGTTGGAGTAGCAAGTACCATCATGGTTGTATTCATCAATTTTATAGAAATCTTGGTTGCTACCATTCAGGCTTATGTATTTACCCTGTTTTCAGCCATGTACATTGGCTTGGCAGTGGCTGAGCATGACCATCATTAATCAGTAATTACTTTGTTCAATTTATAAATCAAACACGTATGTTAACTTCAATCTTATTAACTGCCGGATTTGCACTTATGGGTGCTGGTATCGGTGCTGGAATTGTTGCGATTGGCGCAGGTCTAGGTATCGGTAGAATCGGTGGACAAGCCATGGAGGGCATTGCCCGTCAGCCTGAAGCAGCTGGAAAAATCCAGACTGCCATGTTGATCATCGCGGCTCTTATTGAGGTGGTTTCCTTGTTTGCAGTAGTAGTTTGTCTACTTATTGCTTTGGGAGATTACACTTTCTAACAAAAAAAGCATAGGGATTGGCGCTAGGCCAATCCCTTCCTTTTGATTAATTGAACAAGCTCTGTTATTCATATAAATTAACACAATATGGGACTTATTACACCTGGATTGGGATTGATATTCTGGTCTGCACTTGGATTTTTGATTGTTCTTTTTCTTCTCACTAAATATGCTTGGAAGCCCATACTTTCTGCATTGGATGAAAGAGAAAAAAGCATAGATGATGCACTTAAATCAGCTGAAATAGCCAGAAATGAAATGGCTAACCTGAAGGCTGAAAACGAAAGAATCATCCATGAGGCTAAAATCGAAAGAGATACCATGCTCCACAAAGCATCGGAGGCTGCCAAGCAAATGATAGATGATGCCAAAGAAAAAGCTCATCAGGAAGGCGTTAAAATGATAGAAAATGCAAAAGCAGCCATTCAAACTGAAAAAGACGCTGCCTTGGAAGAGGTAAAGGTGCAGGTAGGAATTCTTTCATTGGCCATTGCAGAGAAAGTATTGAAAGCAAATCTTGCTTCAGACGCTTCTCAACAAAAATTGATGGAAGATTTGGTCAAAGACATAAAGTTAAACTGAGATGTCAAATATTAGAGTAGCCTCCAGGTATTCCAAAGCACTTCTTGAACTCGCAATAGAGAAGAATTCTCTCGAAGAAGTGAAAAAAGATATGCATTCATTGTTATCCATTTCTTCGGAAAACAGGGAATTGTCCTTGGCATTGGCAAATCCGATTATCAACTACGATAAGAAATTCAATATCCTGAAGGCCTTGTTTGGAAAATCCGCCAATGAAATCACCATGACCTTTTTTGACCTTGTCACAAGAAAAAACAGGTCCAAATCATTGATCCCAACCGCTGAGGAGTTTTTGAAACAATACAATGACTATCAGGGGATTCAGGTTGCAGAAGTGACTACCACCATTCCTTTGACAGCATCCCTCAGGAAGGAATTTGAAGCGATTGTAAAAGAAGTCTCCGGTCTACAAAAAGTAGAGTTGGTTGAAAAAATTGACAAAGAACTCATTGGTGGCTTTGTCCTTAAAGTCAATGACAAGCAAATAGATGATTCTATAAATGGCAAACTGAGATACTTAAAGTTACAATTTGCTCAAAGGTATTTTGTAAAACTATTTTGATAAAAAAGATAACATATTAATCTAAATTATAATGGCACAAATAAGACCTGATGAAGTTTCAGCGATTTTGAGGGAGCAGCTCTCCAATGTCAAGACTGATGCTCAACTTGAAGAAGTGGGAACCGTACTCCAAGTAGGTGATGGGGTAGCCCGTATTTATGGTCTAACCAAAGCGCAGGCCGGTGAATTATTGGAGTTTGACAACGGTCTAAAGGCAATGGTTCTTAACCTAGAAGAAGACAACGTTGGTGCAGTTTTGTTTGGAGATTCCAAACTTGTAAAAGAAGGGGATAATGTAAAAAGGACCAAAAAGATCGCGTCCATCAAAGTCGGCAATAGCATGCTTGGAAGGGTAGTCGATACCTTGGGAAACCCGATTGATGGTAAAGGTCCTTTGACCGGTGAATTGTACGAAATGCCTTTGGAGCGTAAAGCACCCGGTGTTATTTATCGTCAGCCTGTAAACGAACCGCTTCAAACAGGTATCAAAGCCATTGACTCTATGATTCCAATTGGAAGAGGTCAACGTGAATTGATCATTGGAGATCGTCAGACAGGAAAAACTGCTGTGGCCATTGATACAATCCTAAACCAAAGAGAATATTACGAAAAAGGAGAACCTGTATATTGTATTTATGTGGCTATCGGTCAGAAAGCTTCAACAGTAGCAGGTATTGTTTCTGCTTTGGAAAAAGGAGGAGCGCTTCCTTACTCAGTAGTGGTATCGGCAGCGGCCTCTGATCCTGCTCCTATGCAGTTCTTTGCTCCTTTTACAGGTGCTTGTATAGGTGAATTTATCAGAGATACCGGACGTCCGGCATTGATTATATATGATGATCTTTCCAAGCAGGCTGTTGCTTATAGGGAAGTTTCCTTGCTTCTAAGGAGACCTCCGGGACGTGAAGCATATCCGGGTGATGTTTTCTACCTTCACTCAAGACTTCTTGAAAGAGCTGCAAAAATCAATAACTCAGATGAGATTGCAAGGCAAATGAATGACCTTCCCGAATCCATCAAGCATTTGGTGAAAGGTGGCGGTTCATTGACAGCACTACCGATTATTGAAACCCAAGCAGGTGACGTATCTGCCTATATCCCTACCAACGTGATCTCCATCACCGATGGTCAGATCTTCTTGGAATCCAACCTTTTTAACTCAGGTATCCGACCTGCGATCAACGTAGGTATCTCCGTATCAAGGGTTGGTGGTAACGCACAGATCAAATCCATGAAGAAAGTAGCGGGAACCTTGAAGCTTGACCAAGCTCAGTTCCGTGAATTGGAAGCATTCTCGAAGTTTGGATCTGATCTTGATGCAAGTACCAAAAGAACCATCGAAAGGGGTAGAAGAAACCAGGAAATTCTGAAGCAGCCTCAATACGCTCCGGTTCCTGTCGAACTGCAGGTAGCCATCATCTATGTGTCCACAAAAGGTTTCATGGATTCTATTGCACCAGAAAAGGCAAGACAATTTGAGAAAGAATTCTACAACTTGTTGAAGAGCAGCCATCCGGAAGCTTTGGCATTGATCCTTAAAAACGACATCGATGGAGCTGGAAAAATCCTTGAGCAAGCTGCAAAGGATTTGTCTGCAAAATTCGCAAAACTATAATTGATAAAAAACAGCAGGAAGTGAGCCTTAGGTTTGCTTCCTGCTTTCAATATTTCTTTTCCCACAGAAGAATAATATGGCCAATCTTAAGGAAGTAAAGCAAAGGATCACCTCAGTCAGCTCCACACAGCAAATCACCAAAGCCATGAAAATGGTAGCGGCGGCCAAGCTGCGAAAGGCTCAGGACAGGATCATCAAAATGCGTCCATACTCCCAAAAACTGACCTCGATCCTTGACGAAGTAGTATCTGCCATGGGTGGCGAATTGGAAATCGTCTATGCTGAGCAAAGACCTGTTCAAAACGTCCTTTTGGTTTCGATGACTTCTGACAAAGGATTGTGTGGTGCTTTTAACTCAAATATTTTGAAAGCTACCACAAGTCTTATAGACAAGGAATATAAAGGTGTAAATGTGACCGTACTTCCTTTGGGGAAAAAGGCTTTTGAATATTTTACAAGAAGAAATTTTACTACCAAAACTGATTTCTACGAGATATTCTCTGATGTAAAATATGACGAAGTAAGAAGCATTGCAGAATTTGCAATGAATGGCTTTCTTTCCAAGCAATTTGACAGGGTGGTTTTGGTATATAATCATTTTAGGAATGTGGCTACTCAGGACATCATCACAGAGCAGTTCCTTCCTATGGGCGGAGTTCAAGACCTTACCTCTAAAACAAAGTCTACTACTACAGACTATATTTTAGAGCCTTCCAAAGAATATGTGATCCGAGACTTGGTTCCCACTGCTTTGAAAACACAGTTTTATAAGGCTGTTTTGGACAGTAATGCCTCTGAACATGGCGCAAGAATGACCTCCATGGACAAAGCCACAGAAAACGCAAATGACTTATTGAAAGAATTGAAGTTGATGTACAACAGAAACCGTCAGGCAGCCATCACCAACGAAATCTTGGAAATCGTTGCAGGCGCAAATGCCCTTGAAGGCAGTTAAGATATCTAACAATAATACCCATATAAAGCCACCTCTGCAGGTGGCTTTTTTTGTTCAAAAAACTTTCTTCTTTTTCAAGGGAATTAAAGAAGATACCTGCTTTCTATATTGAATATATTTTTCACCATAGATGTCTATGAGCTTTTTTTCCTCGAAATAAATCCCAAAAGGCAGGTATAAAAACAACATGAATACATGCACAGCCGAACAGAGTGTAGGATCAAATAAAAAGAAACCCAAAAAGATCAAAACTGTCCCTGAATAAATCGGATGTCTGACATAGGAATGAATTCCTGAATTAATAAATTCTTCCTGCACATCCAAGTCGTCATGTGGCTCTAAGCCTACAAATTTCTTCTTGCTAAAAGCCTTGAATGAACGGACGATAATGATGGTGCCAAAACTTGCAAGCATGTATCCAATGTAAGTCGTGGTGGGGGTTTTGACAAGAAGCTCAGTCCGATCAAATGAATTGCTGAATATCAAAATCCCAAAAATAAATAAGGTTGAGAAAATGGTATACAGCAATCTGTACCATATGTACCTCCTTCTCATCCATCCTTTGATTTTTCTTTTTATATTCAAGCTTGCAAGCCAAGTGTGAGAAGAATAAAACAAAACCCAAAGGAAAACCAAAATCAAATAAGGCATGTCAACAACTTTTTTCACGAATATCCCATTTCTATTGACAAAAAGAAAGGTCTATCTGGTAGGAAGAAAAGAATTGTCCCAACCAAAGAAGCAAACAGCGTTTTGTCATAACAAAAAACTTTAGTGCATTATAATCCTGATTTCATGAAGATAGGCTTAATCAAAGAAGGCAAAAATCTCCCCGATAAAAGGGCTCCATTTACCCCAAAACAGCTTTCCTATTTATCGGAGAAATACCAAGGGTCACTTTCTTTTTATGTGGAATCCAGTCCGTTCAGGTGTTTTTCAGATGAAGAATATATTCAGGAAGGCATAGAAGTAGTTGGGGATATTTCGTTTTGTGATTTACTGATGGGGGTCAAAGAAGTGCCTGCTTCGCAATTGATCCCCGACAAAACCTATATTTTCTTTTCCCATACCATCAAAGAACAAGCACAAAACAGGGGATTGCTTCAGGAGATTTTGAAAAAGAACATCACCCTTATCGACTATGAGGTCCTTAAGGATGAAAATGGTAACCGCACCGTAGCGTTTGGGCATTGGGCAGGGATAGTCGGGGCTTACAATGGTCTATGGGCTTACGGAAAAAAATCAGGACTTTTTGATCTGAAAAGGGCTTTGGATTGCTTCGATAAGGAAGAATTAGACCAAGAACTCCTCAAGGTGCAACTTCCGCCTATCAAAATTGTTGTGACCGGAACAGGAAGAGTAGGCAAAGGTGTTGAAGAAATATTGGATCAGATAGGAATCAGAAAAGTTGGACCAAAAGAATTGTTACTGCAGTATTTTGATGAGCCGGTATTTTCTAAACTTTCCACAGAAGAATATTACAGGAGGAAAACTGACGGCGGGTACGATAGGGAAGAATTCTATACCTTCCCGGATAAGTATGAAAGCCATTTTTTGAAATTTGCTGAAGTGAGTGACATCCTAATGGCAGCTTCTTATTGGGATCCAAAAGCGCCAAAATTATTTGATATGGAGGATATCAGTTCTGACGAATTCAGTATCTCTGTGATTGCAGATATTACCTGCGACATCAACGGGTCGATTCCAACTACTGTACGAACAACTTCAACTTTGAGCCCGATTTATGATATTGACAGGGATACTTTTCAAGTCTTGTCAGCCTTTGGAAAACAAAACAGTATTTCGGTCATGGCAATAGATAACCTTCCGACTGAGCTTCCGAGAAATGCAACGGAGGATTTTGGCAATCAATTGATCGGAAATTTCATTCCGGAATTGTTGAAAGAAGAATCAAGGATTTTGGATAGGGCAACCATTACAAAAAAAGGTGACCTGACTATTGAATTCATTTATCTGAAAGACTATGTAACTACCACTGAAGATTAATCAAGCATGATCAAGATAGAGAAATACATAGAACAAACAGTTTTGAAAGCGCAAACTGTGGACGCAGACATTGAGAATCTTGTCAGAGAAGCCAAAGAATATGGGTTTGTGGGAGTCTGCGTACCCCCTTTTTGGGTAAAGAAAGCGAAAAGAGAAATAGGGGATGCTGACATCCAATTGGTCTCTGTGGTAGGTTTTCCCTTGGGCTATAACCTTACTGAAACAAAAGTCTTTGAAACCGAGCAACTGATAAAAATGGGTGCAGACGAAATAGATGTAGTCTGGTCCCTGACTTCCTTCAAAGCCGGTATGAACTGGCCGAAGATAGAACTCGCCAAGCTTTCACAATTGTGTCACGATCAGGAAAGAATATTGAAAGTAATCTTGGAAACTGCCTACCTGAGCGACAAAGAAATTATCCAAGCCTGTGAAATCTGTGCCGATGCGGGTGTAGATTATGTGAAAACATCAACGGGATTTGCTCCGGAGGGAGCCAAAGAAAATCATATTAAACTGATGCGTGAAAATCTTCCAAGTACTGTAGGAATCAAGGCAAGCGGAGGCATCAAAACCTTGGAGCAGGCCTTGGGTCTGGTCCGTGCAGGGGCTGACAGGATAGGAACAAGCTCCGGAGTTCATATTGTAAAAACAGCAAGAGAATAATTTTTTTGTGCTCAAAAGATCCTGAATTTCAATTTTTTTACTTTCAGAGCGATATTTCCCTTAAGCTGTCCTACCCTCTATTGAAATAAATCAGAATGAAAGGGATGATAAAAAAGGTAAGTAGGATATAAGCAAAACCTACAAATTTCCTTTTGACTGACTGATCTCCGAGAAATGTCGCCAGTTTTACAGGAATATTCCTTAGACCAGGGAAAGGCAAAAACACCAAAGCTCCGAAAAAATTAAAGAGAATATGGACAATGGCAATGCTGATGGCGGCTTCTGTTTTGTAGATTGAGGCGATGACAGCAGTAATGGTAGTGCCTAGATTGGAACCAATTATAAATGGGAAAACCTTGGATAAAGATACCTTCCTGTTGGCAACTGCGGGTACTATCAATGAAGTCGTTACAGTACTTGATTGGACAGCAGCTGTGAAAAACAACCCATACATGAAGGAGATAAAGGGAAATTTGAACATCTGCCTGCTAACCTTTTCAAAGTTGGTAGAAATAAATGTTCTAAAAACTGTATCAGAGAGAAATTTGATTGAAAAAAACACCAGGATAATGGAGAGTATCAAACCCAATATAGGACTGTTCAGAAAATCAACCAGCCAAGTAGTCAGTGGTCTGGTAAACAATACGTTGTAGGAATAATCTCCCGAAAACTCAGTATTGGCATTAAAAAAGGCATTTGTCAAAAAAGAAGCCGACCTGCTTAAAAACCCAAGATAAATTTCCAAAGGAAATAAAATCAGAACGGTAAGGATATTGAAGATGTCATGTACCACTCCAGCGGAAAGGGCTCTTTTAAACTCTCCTTTTTTCATGATATAGGAGAAAGCCACCAAGGTACTCGTCAGTGTGGTGCCGATATTTGCTCCCATAACCAATGGGACTGCTTGCATCAGTGTCAAATTACCCGAAGCTACCACTGCTACAATCATAGATGTGACTACCGAACTGCTTTGCACCAATGCAGTTATCAACAACCCAATAAAAAGTCCCACGAATGGATTATTGGTTGCTTGGAAAAGTTCTTGTGCCAAGTTGTTGTTCAACTTGACCATTGACATGGTCAGCAAATCAATGGAAAACATGAAAAGAACAAATGCCAACAGCATTTGAAATATTATCAATCCCTTGTTGGACTTCTGACTTGCTTCTTTGAGTTCGGTCATTTATATAAAACCCCTCATTAAGGGGTTAATTCCCTTTAATTTAGGTGCAAAATAAAAGTAAAGCAAATTAATAAGACGGGTTTTAGAATGAATATTTTGTTAACAATGAATTTACCCAAACCAAATCATCAAAAAATCCAAAACACTTCGGATTGAGTTCTTTTGGACTTATTGGTATAATATTTACTTCCATTTCATGCAGTTACTGATATTTGGAGCAAAAATTTGATTTCCAAAAGTGCTTTTGCTTAACAATTTGTTAATATTGACACCCAATAATCTTCTTTAAATTTGCAGCGGAAAAAAATCTTTCACCCATATGCAAAATGGCTAAGCTTAAAGACCAAAACATTAACCAGGATGCTTTATCTAAAGCTGCCTATTCACTTTTTGATTTTACAAAAAAAGAAAGAACTTTTTTAGTCACAGTCTGCATTTTGATTTCGATTGCAGGCATCATTTCTCCTTACACGTATTGGGCCATGTGGTTTGGGTTTATCCTTGCAGCTTACTCTGCCATTGCCAATGACAGCATCCAAACCATCGGAACATTCATTGCTTCCAACCATAACAGGAAATGGTATTGGCTATGGCTTTTTATGGGTTTGATTTTTTTGGGTACGGTCACTTATAGCTGGATTACCTATAACGGAGACGTCAGCTACCAAAGGCTGATGGTTCCCGGATTGGAAAAAGCGCCTGAAAGTTTCGTGTTTCTCCAACTTGCTGCCCCTATTGTCCTATTGGTCATGACAAGGCTGAGAATGCCTGTTTCTACCACATTTCTATTGCTAAATGTATTTACCTACAAAGCAGGAACAATCGTGGATATCATGAAAAAATCCTTTATAGGCTATCTTCTTGCTTTTTCTTTGGCAATTGTAGTTTGGTTCATTTTGGAAAAATTTGTAGAAATATACCTCAAAGGCAAACCGAAACCTTATTGGTTAATCTTGCAATGGATTACTTCAGGGATACTTTGGGGAGTCTGGATCATGCAGGATGCCGCAAATATCGCCGTGTTTCTTCCAAGACAGTTGAACGTTTGGGAATTCATTGCTTTTGCTGGTTTTATTTTTATTGGTTTGGGATTTTTATTTTACATGAAAGGTGACAGGATTCAGTCTGTTGTCAATGAAAAAACAAGAGTCACCGATGTAAGGGCAGCTACTTTGGTCGATTTGGTCTATGCGGTTATTCTCTTCTATTTCAAAATGGCCAACAATATCCCGATGAGTACTACCTGGGTTTTTATTGGATTATTGGGGGGAAGAGAAATAGCAATTGCCATGGCCAAATCCAAAAAACTTGAAAAAAGAAAGCTCAATATCTTACAGGCCCTTTATCTTACAAGAAAGGATCTTGTAAAAGCCAGCATCGGTTTAGTTGTATCCTTACTAATGGCTTTGATCATCAATGAAGGAGTAAGAAATGAGGTCTTGGATTACTTCAGATAAATTAATCAACTTCTGAAAGGATGGCTTAGGTTTTGAAAAAAATCTAAGCCATTTTTATTTTTGGATATACAGCAAGGATATGGAATTATATACAGATGCCTATTTTATGAACGAAGCGATGAAGCTAGCAAGGCAGGCATTTGATGATGATGAAATTCCGGTAGGGGCAATTATTGTCTGTAGAAATAAAATCATTGCCAAAGCCTACAATCAGACCGAAAAGCTCACCGATGTAACTGCCCACGCAGAGATCCTTGCCATCACCTCTGCCGCCAATGCGCTCGGCGCCAAATACCTGACAGAATGCAAGATGTATGTGACCCTGGAGCCTTGTGCGATGTGCGCAGGAGCTAGTTTTTGGGCGCAACTTGGGGAATTACACTACGGGGCATCTGACCCCAAAAGAGGATTTACAAGATTGACAGAAAACCTGCTTCATCCCAAAACAAAGGTGACAGCAGGTATGATGGCGGCGGAATCAAAAGAACTGTTGGACAAATTCTTTAAAAAGTTAAGAAATTGATTCATTTTGAGGTATCCTAGAACCTTTTTAAAATCAAATTGGTTGAATTAAAGTATTTGACAATAGAATTCATTCTTTATATTTAACCATAAACCTTTATAAAAATGGCTTTTGAACTTCCAAAACTTCCTTATGATTTCAATGCGCTAGAGCCGCATATCGACACCAAAACCATGGAAATTCACCATGGTAAGCACCACAATGCTTATGTGACAAATTTAAACAATGCGATTGCAGGAACTGACCTGGAAAACAAGAGCATTGAAGAATTGATGAAAGTGGCAGGCACCAATGCAGCTGTAAGAAATAATGGCGGTGGTCATTACAATCACAGTCTTTTTTGGACTATTATGAAACCAAATGGTGGAGGAAATCCTACCGGAGAACTGGGTGCAGCCATAGACGCCAAATTCGGCTCTTTTGATAAGTTCAAAGAAGAATTTGCGAAGGCTGCAGCTACACGTTTTGGATCCGGATGGGCTTGGCTTTGTGTGGATACCAAAAAAGAACTTTGTGTATGTTCCTCTCCAAATCAGGACAATCCATTGATGGATGTTTCCGAATGCCCTGGAACACCTATCCTTGGTCTTGACGTTTGGGAACATGCTTACTACCTGAATTACCAAAACAGAAGACCTGATTATGTTTCTGCTTTTTGGAATGTGATAAACTGGGATGAAGTATCAAAAAGATATGCAGCAGCAAAGTAATCAGCTATAATCTCAATTGGAAAAAGCCTTGGAACTAAGCCTCCAAGGCTTTTTTTGTACTCCTACCGAACGCTCATTGTGTACGCTAGTGTACAGGTTCAAAAATTACAAAAAAATATAACTATCTGATTTTCTTTTATTTAAATAATTTTTTACTTCTTGGCATCTATTTCTCAATAAGGTTGGTACAGCATTAGAAAACTAAACCAACTTATAATGAAAATTTCAACCCAGATTTTTACAGTCCTATTTTTCTTCTTTTTAGGATTGAGCAACCTTGCGGCGAAAGATGTCGCTTTGATTACAGGACAAGTCAAAGACCAAAAAGGAGATCCCCTTCCTTATGTCAATGTTTCTCTTGTGGAAGCCATTACCGGAATTTTGATCACAGGAGCAGTCACTGGCGATTCAGGTGATTTTTTGATCGAAACAGCAAGGTCCGGAAAAGTCCAGCTTGTGGTATCTTCCATTGGTTACGAATCATTCAAATCCGAAGAGTTTGAAATCAAAGTGGGAGCAAACAAGGAATTTGGAACAATATCCATCAAAGAAGAAGCCGGGAACCTTGAGGAGGTAACTGTAAGGTCAACCAGGCCGGACATCATCATCGAAGCAGACAAAACCACCATCAATGTAGAAGGTACTGTCATGGCCGATGGCAACACAGCATTGGATGTGATAGGAAGGTCTCCCGGTGTATACATAGACGAAAATGACAACATCAACCTCAATGGACGTCCAGGAGTGACTGTGATGATCAACGACCGTCAAACCTATATGTCAGCCAATGACCTTGCCAACTTTCTACGATCCATGCCTGCCGACAATATCAAAAGCATAGAAATCATCAACAACCCTACCTCCAAATTTGACGCGGAAGGCACTGCAGGGGTAATTAACATTAAATTGAAAAAGAATAACATGGATGGCATGTTTGGAAATATTCAGACAGGAGGTATGTACAATGGCATCTACGGACCAAATGCAGGAATCGCATTGAATGTCAAAAAAGGAAAATGGACCAATACTGCTAATTTGAATTACAATGAATTCAATTTCTTAAACGACATCAGCATCAACAGAAATTTTCAGTTGGAAGAAGGTGTCTCAAACTTTGACCAAAACAGCAAGATTACCACAATCAATAAAAGCTTGTTTTTTACCGGTGGGACAGATTATGAAATCAATGACAAACACAGTGTAGGGATCAACATCCAGGCTTCTGATTACAATGGCGAAAATGATGGCAAATCATTTACAGAGATCACCAATCCGGGAACAGAGGATCTCTTCTTCCTGCGGTCAAATAATGATGGAGAAAGCGAAAACAGAAGACTTTTCGGAAACTTCCATTATGTGGGACTTTTGGATACACTTGGTACAAAATTCACTACAGATGTGGATTACACCAAGATGAAATCCAATTCAAGATCTCTTCTATCTAACAATACTTGGATCAATGAAAATGAGAACGGTGCAGCCAGGGACTATATCTTGACGCTCAATGAAATGGATTATAACATCTTCACTGCTAAGGTAGATTTTACCAAGCCTTTGGGAAAAGGAAGGGTCTTGGAAACCGGTCTGAAAGGAAGCTGGGTAAAATCAGACAACAACCTTGACCTAAGCAAAGCCATCGAAGAAGAGCCTTTTGAGCCGGACCCGAATTCAAACAACTTTATTTACGAAGAAAATGTCCTTGCAGCCTACGCAACTTACAAAAGCAAGTTTTCGGACAAAGTAAGTTATCAGGCCGGTTTGAGGACTGAATATTCCGACATCACTGGTAATTCCGTTACTTTGCAGAGCGTAAACAAGCAAAACTACATCGACTTTTTTCCAAGTGTCTTTGTCCAACAACAAGTAAGTAAGGACTATCAAATCATCTACAATGCCAACAGGAGGATCAACCGGCCAAACTACCGATTGCTGAATCCTTTTGTCTTCTATATCGATCCCTTGACTACCGAGCGGGGAAATCCTTATCTGACACCACAGTATTCCAACAACCTTGAAATGAACCACGTGGTGAAGGGGCAATACCAATTTACAGTAGGGTATTCCTTGACCACAGATGTCTTCCAGCAAATATTCACCCAGGATGAAGAAACCAGAACGACTACGACCTATACCGCCAACCTCGACAAATCCCAAAACTGGAATTTCAGGGCGATGGTTCCTGTCGAAATCCGAAAGTGGTGGAATACCAGCAACATGGTCCAAGTCAACAATGCCCGATGGAAATCCATGATCGGTGACGCTTTGTTGGATGTGTCCCAAACTTCCCTGACCCTAAGGACGCAGCATACTTTCAACCTGCCTGCGGGATTCAGAGGTGAATTGATGGCTATGTACATCGGTCCATCCCAATATGGACAAGCTGCCATCAAGGGATTTGGTTGGGTAGATGCCGGAATTTCAAAAAACCTTTTGAAAGAAAAATTGAGCATTACTGTCAATGGAACAGATATTTTCAGAACCCAGATTATCAATGCCGCTGTTCAGTTTGATAACATTGATACCAGATTCCAACAGTACAGGAGCAATCAGGGCGTAAGGTTTACCTTGAGGTATAAATTTGCCAAAGGAGAAAATTTCAAAATCTCCAACAGAAGCGGCAGTACAGAAGAAAGAAACAGGTTGGATAATTAAATAACCCAGGACCCTATACCGATTTGGTATGGGGTTTTCGGGTTAAATTAAATTTCTTGATGTAAATTAAAGGGCTTTGCTAAAACCAATTTTCCATAAAAACCAATCAATCATCATGGCCAAAATATTTTCAACAATTCTCGCGGTCTTTTTTTTCCACACCCTGACTGCCCAAAACTTTGACAAAGCCAAACTTGACCAATACTTTCAAACCTTGGCGGAGAACCAAAAAATGATGGGAAGTATCACACTTTCCCACGATGGCAAAATTATCTATCAGAAAGCCTTTGGTTTTGCAGATATTGAAGGAAATGTCGCTTCCACTCCTGCTACAAAATACAGGATTGGTTCCATCACTAAAATGTTTACCTCCGCCTTGATATTGAAGGCCACAGAGGAAGGCAAGATCAGCCTCGACCAAAAAATAGATAAATTTTTCCCTGAAATCGAGAATGCCTCTGACATCAGCATCAGCCAGCTGTTGAACCACAGAAGCGGTATCCACAGCTTTACATCAAATCCTGATTACCTCCAATGGAATACCCAAAACAAGTCCCGAAAAGGGCTTTACGATATCATCAGAGAAGGTGGAAGTGATTTTGCGCCTGACTCCAAAGCTGACTACAGCAATTCCAATTATGTCCTTTTGACCTGGATTTTGGAAGACATTTACATGCAGCCCTATTCAAATCTGCTTAAGAAATACATCACCGAACCCCTGAAGCTGAGCGATACCTATGTGGGACAAAAGACCTCAATTGCCTCGCAGGAATCTTATTCCTACAAATTTGTAGGCAAATGGGAAAAAGAAACAGAGACAGACATGTCCATTCCATTGGGTGCGGGTGCCATGGTCTCCACTACTGAAGACCTCACGAAGTTTATTGAAGGCCTTTTTGCAGGGAAAATCATTTCACCTTCAAGTCTGGCATTGATGATGGA
>NZ_CDSBKL010000019.1:0-23469 GCF_977115555.1 Aquiflexum sp. | reverse complement strand
AGACCCTTCGCATCACTACCAATGACAGAGTTTGTTTCATTCGAGGATGTTCAACCCCTTTGGGGTTGGACTGAATTTCGCAATCGCTCTGAATCCCCGGGTTGCAACCCGGGATTATTATTGATTCAACCCCCGTTGGGGGTTTTTAGTATTTGTCATTTACTTTTCTGAACATTTCTTATTATCTTAAAAAATCAGAGTGACGATCTCCGAAATCACCTCATTGGTAGAAAGAAATAGTGTTATTCACTAAAACAAACTTCCCTGTACAGGTTGTACTTTTTGAGCCTGAAAAGTTCCTTTCAGCATATCCTGAAGCAGCCTGTTAAAGGAAGGTTTCCAGGTTTCCAGGTTGATTTTGGCATCTTTTCCTTCATACCCAACTGGACCCAACAGCCTTTCATATCCCACCAACATCGCCCAAATTGTATAAAAAGTGGCCTCGGGTTGTAATTCAGGCCTGATACTTCCATCTTTTATCCCCTGTACGACCATTTGTGTACCGATTTTTCCACAATCGTGATGGACTTCCAAAAGCTTTTGAAAATGATCACTTTCCAATACCAAGGGGTCTATTTTTGATCTTAGGTTTTCATCATTATACTGCTGCACCAGACCCATAAAGTTCAGAATTGCCTCATAGTACATCCGGTGGTTTTTGGCAAACTTGAAGTAATTATTTGAAAGCTCAGTCAGCATGTCCAGACCGTTTTTGCCTTTGATTTTGATGATTTCCCGGAATACGTCCTTGAGTTCATCGAAGGCTTTTTTGGTCACCGCCATATACAGATCTTCCTTGTTTTTAAAATAAAAATAAGTGAGCCCTTTGCTTATTTTGGAGGCTTTGGCTACATCTTCCATTTTGGTGGACTGATAACCTCTTTCGGTAAAAAGCTTGATTGAGGCCTCTAAAATCAATTTTTCTTTCTGTTGTCTTTCCTGTGCTCCCATGATTGAAAATATTCGAATTAAGTTCAAATATATTAAACAATGGTCAAAATGTAGTGAAATTTGCTTCCAAAAAAAGTAAAACGCTAAATGTCAACACATTTGACAAAGGTTTGCCACTGATCTTCATTGAAAATTTTACTGATTTCAGTGACTAAGGTATGCAGGCATTCCTTGAAAAACTCACTGTAAAAATTCTTGATAGCCAGATACGAAACCGAAAAACTTTCCCTCAATCTCTTCATTTCGGCATCCAATTCTGATGCTGTGATGTTCCCCTGATCAAATCTTCCAATAATTTCCAATCTTTCATCCTCAATCTGCTCTAGCAAAACTGCGACTTCAGCTTTGTAAGACAAGCCTACTGAATACCTGCAGACTGCAAAAGTATTACTCGCATCGTTGATTTTTATTTTTTGGAGAATTCCTGGATTCAATGAATTTGAGCAGATAAACAAGGAAAGGTTTTCGCCCTCAAGGTTTTCCAGATCGGACATCCTGACCCCATATACGCCGTCCATTCCTTCATTTTCAATAGAAATGCGTTGGTCTTCTGTTCCTCCTTTGACTTCAAAATCAAAAAAACCTGAATGGATTTTTTCCACGATAGCATCTACCTGATTTTCTATTTGAATTGGACTCAGTTTTTCTTCCTGTATGCAAGAATTGAGCAGGAAAAGCGGGATAACTGTCATCCCAATCCAAAAAAACTTTTTAAAACCCATGGTAAACAATAACTTGGTAATGGTCAAAATTAAAAAAAAAGCCCTGAAACCAGGGCTTGATTGATTCAATTGACTTTAATGATATAATAATTCTTTTTGCCTTTTTGGACCAAAAGGTATTTTCCCTGAAGCAAGGTTTGAGAAACAGCAGCATTTGGATCGTTGATTTTTTCCTTATTGACAGCCACACCGCCACCTTGGATCATTTTCCTTGCTTCTCCTTTGGAAGGAAAAATGATCCCGTTGGTATTTTCCGAAAGCAAATCAGTCACATTGGCAATCGCATCAAAATCAGATTTCAGAATCTCAGCCTGAGGAACTCCCTCAAAAACCTGCAGGAATGTACGCTCATCCAATCCAGCCAAATCCTCAGTGGATGACTTTCCAAAAAGGATTTCTGAGGCTTTGACAGCCATGTTGTATTCGTTTTCTCCATGCACCATGATGGTCACCTGCTTGGCGATTTCTTTTTGCAGCAACCTCAAATGCGGTGCCTCCAAATGCTCTTTTTCCAAACCTTCGATAGTTTCTCTATCCAAAACAGTAAAAATCCGGATATACTTGGCAGCATCCTCATCGGAGACATTCAGCCAAAACTGATAAAAGGCATAAGGGGAAGTTTTCTCAGGATCCAGCCATACAGAACCGCTTTCTGTTTTGCCGAATTTGGTTCCATCAGCTTTGGTTATCAAGGGAACTGTGAGGGCATAGGCACTTCCTCCTTCTTTTTTACGGATCAGTTCTGTTCCGGTCACGATATTTCCCCATTGGTCAGAACCACCAAGTTGGATCGCCACATTATTGTTTTTCCACAAATGATAGAAATCATATCCCTGGATCAGCTGATAGGAAAATTCAGTAAATGAGAGTCCATTGCCGTCTTCCAGTCTTCTTTTGACCGAATCTTTGGCCATCATGTAATTGACTGTGATGTATTTTCCCACGTCCCTGATAAACTCCAGAAATGAAAACTGAGACATCCAATCGTAATTGTTGACAAGTTCCGCTTTGTTTTGTTTTCCCTCACTGAAATCCAAAAAATGAGACAATTGCTCCTGAAGACAGGCTACATTGTGGTCCAAAGTGGCTTTATCCAAAAGATTTCTCTCAGCAGATTTGAAACTTGGATCTCCGATCATGCCTGTAGCACCGCCTACAAGCGCATAAGGCTTGTGGCCTGCCCTTTGAAAATGAAGCAAAGTCATCACTCCGACAAGGTGACCTATATGTAAAGAATCAGCGGTAGGATCAAAGCCAAGATAAGCTGAAGACATTCCTTTGTTCAGGTAATCAACGATTTCCGGGGTCATGTCCTGAAGCATTCCTCTCCAGCGCAGCTCTTCAATAAAGTTATTCATGGGAAACTCTGTTTTTTGAAGGTGCAAATATAGTTTTTTGAATTCCTGATTGGGAAAAATATCTCTATTTCTTGATCCTGAAATTGATTGTTTAGCCAAATTGCTTATATAAATCAGTCTTGGTTTTGGTCGAAAATGAACGATAAAGAACATCCGCGAACAAATAGGAATTTGAAAAGCTCAATTTCAGCCTGATTTCAGCCATATCTTTGGCTTGATCCTTGAAATTACCAAATCGAAGCTTGTCCAAATTCAAACTTTCAAACCATAAATCCATGCTTGAAAATTACATCAAAGTTTCCTTCAGAAATATTGTCCGTCAAAAAAGCTATTCATTGATCAATATCATTGGATTAAGTGTTGGCCTTGCCACTTGTTTATTGATTTTGTTGTGGGCACATGATGAATGGAGGTATGATAAGTTTCACAAAAATCAAGAAAGGATATTTTCTGTGATGCTCAACAATACCCATGGTGACGGATCTATTTCTACCTACCCTGCTACACCGGTCCGCTTGGCCAATACCATCAAGAATGAGATTCCCGAAGTTGAATTCATCACCCAAACAAGCATGAATGCCGATTTGCTTCTCAAAACTGAGGATAATTCCTTCTTACAAAATGGGATTTACAGTGACAATGGATTGTTTCAGATTTTTACCCTTCCCATCTTAAATGGAGATAATTCAGTCCCGATTTTAAACCGGAATTCCATTTCCATTTCTCAAAGTCTTTCTCAAAAGTTTTTTGGTGATCAGGATCCAATTGGAAAAACACTTCAGGTAGATGGGAAATATGATATGGTGGTCAGCAGTGTATTTTCTGATTTACCTTCGAATTCAAGTATCCGATTTGATTTTGTTTTGCCATTTGAAAGGTTCAAAGAGGAAAATCCGTGGACCGGAAGTTGGCAAAGCGGTGGTTCTAAAACATATTTGGCTTTGCATCAGGATGCAAATTTTGAATCAGCCAATCAAAAGGTTTCAAGCTTGATCAAAAAGAATTGCCCTGAATGTACAAGCATTCCTTTTTTGTTTCAGTTTTCGGACTCCAGGCTTTATAACAATTTTGAAAATGGACAAATCGCAGGTGGAAGGATTGACCAGGTTTGGCTTTTTTCTGTTGTTGGGATTTTAATACTTGTGATGGCTTGCATCAACTTTATGAACTTGGCTACCGCAAGGTCAACTACCCGAAGCAGGGAAATCGGTGTAAGGAAAGCCATTGGTTCCGGGAGAATGGCCTTGGTAAAGCAATTTCTTTTGGAATCCATCATGTTGTCTTTTTTTGGGCTTTTCCTGGCAATTGCTTTGGTGAGTTTGATTTTACCCTTTTTCAATGAATTGACTGACAAGAATATATCCCTGGAGAGTATCAACCCTGTTATCCTTGGTGGGGTGCTTTTTTTAACCTTGGGCTGTGGCTTATTGGCAGGATCATATCCTGCATTTTTCCTTTCTTCCTTCAAACCTGTTGGTGTCCTCAAAGGCGATTCAGGCTCCCAACTCAAAGGATCGGGATTAAGGAAAGTTTTGGTTATCGGCCAATTGGCAGTTTCTACCATTTTGATTATCGGCAGTTTGGCAGTTTACAAGCAGATTGAATTTATCAGCAACAAGAACCTTGGTTATCAAAAGGAACAAATCATTGTGATTGATCCTCAGGAATCTATATTAAAAAGCCCTGTGGCATTTAAGAGCGAGTTGAATCAGTTTGCCGGAATCGAAAGTGTGGGGTTTGCAGGAAGTGATATTCTTTCAATCCCGATTACAGCGGATGATATTTTATGGGATGGCAAATCTGAAACTGATCACATCATATTTAAAATCCTACGCTGTGATGAGGATTTTCTGCCAACAATGAAAATCCCATTAATAGCTGGTTCAAATTTTTCGACAGACCAAAATCCTGAAAACCCAAAATACATCATCAACAGGAAAGCCATGGAAGATATGGGAATCGGAATGGAAGAAATAATCGGGACAGTATTGGAAGCTTGGAATGGAAAAGGGCAAATTATCGGAGTCACAGAGGATTTTCACAACAACAGTCTCAGGGAAAACATTGAGCCAATGGTATTCATGTATAGCCAAAACATTGGTTTCCATTATTATATCCGCACTAATCCTGATTATCCAATGGAAGATGTCTTGGCCCATTTGGAAGCCACAATGAAAAAATACAGTCCTGATTATCCTTTTGGATATACATTTTTAGATGAAGCTTTTGGCAGACAATACCAAATGGAAAAAGTGATCGGAAAACTCTCTATGGGTTTTACTGCCATCGCTATTCTGATTGCCTGTTTGGGCCTTTTCGGACTTGCCTCTTTTTCAGCCTCCAAGAGGGTCAAAGAAATGGGGATAAGGAAAGTGATGGGAGCCTCCACAAGCCAACTCATGCTCTTATTGGGAGGAGACTTCTTCAAATTGGTGTTAATCGGTGTTTTGTCAGGCTTTCCTTTGGCTTGGTATTTTTCCAAAACTTACCTGGCAGAATTCGCTTTCCATACCCAACTGAGCGCAGGGGCATATTTGGTCACCACGCTCAGCCTTTTGGGGATTGCTTTGGTTTCGGTTTTCTACCAATCCATAAAGGTGGCATTGTCCAATCCTGTGGAGTCTCTGAGAAATGAATAAATTCAACAATAAGCTCCTTATCTCAAAAGCTTACCAAGCTATCCCATAATCTTCACCGTGATTGCTTGAACCGCCCCAAAATGTCCCATGCTTCCAATCAAACCAAATGGCATTCAAAGGTCCCGATGTTCTGTCCAAAAGATTGGCTTTGTAGCCTCTTTGTTGCAGGTCTTTTCTAACCCAAGCCGGAACCTGACTGTTGAGGGTGATAGATCCCGGTTTTGATTCGTGAGCGCCAAAAGAGGATTGAATTTGGTAATTATGGATATTGGCAGCTTCGGCAGCTTCCTGTACCGTCATTCCAAACTCTACAATATTCAGGAACAGTTGCAGCAAATCCTGATCCTGTGTATCTCCTCCTTGCACAGCAAAGGAAAGGAATGGTTTGCCATCTTTCAATGCCATACTAGGTGTCAGCGTTACCCGAGGCCTTTTTCCGGGCTGGAGGACATTGAAAGGATTAAGCCTTTCATCCAAAACAAAACTCTGCATTCTCTGACTCATTCCGACTCCGGTATTGCCTGCAATGGTGGCCGGAATCCAACCTCCTGATGGTGTTATGGAAACTACCCATCCTTCTGCATCCGCTGCTTGGATGGAAGTTGTTCCTGCCAAGAAATGGTCAAGGAATGGATCATTTTCACCTTGGATCGGCAGTTCAGGTCTGTCATACACCAAGGCTTCTTTTCTGTTTGCCAATAAATGCGTGAAAGGATTTGTTTCTCCCTGAAAAGGGTAGGGATCTCCGGGGCCCATTTCAGGATCGTTCTTTTCCTTGATCAGTTTTGCGCGTTCTTTCGCATATTCCTTTGACAACAAACCTTTCATCGGGCTTTTTGGACTGAAGTCGGGATCACCATAATAAAAATCCCTATCTGAAAATGCCAGACTCATGCTTTGGTACACAGTATTGATATAATTGGCAGAATTATAACCCATTGACTTGAGGTCAAAATTTTCTAAAATATTCAAACTCTGAAGCAAAGCAGGGCCTTGGGTCCATTCCTGAAGCTTGTAAACCTCGATTCCCTTATAATTAACCATAAGCGGCTCCTCGATTTTCACTTTCCACTTGGCAAAATCCTCCATCGTGAAAAGACCGCCTTGTTCACGTGCTCCTCTTACAATTTCCTCAGCGATATCTCCTTTATAAAACCGCTCATATGCGGCATAAATGGCTTCTTTTCTGGATTTCCCTGCTGCCAGTGCGGCTTTTTCAGTTTCCACCAATTTCTTTAAAGTCTGATAAAGGTCTTCCTGAACAAAAACTTCTCCGGGATAGGGAGCTTCTCTTTCTTCACCCAAATGCGGCAAAAACACCTTCTTGGAATAAGGCCATTCTTTGATCAGGTCTTTCCTGTTTTCGATCATGTTGGCAGTTTGGGCTTCAATAGGATAGCCCTTTGCCATTTCCATAGCAGGAGCAAGGACCTGAGCCAAACTCATCGTACCATATTCAGCCAATATGGTCATCAATCCCCCCGGAGTTCCCGGAGTCGTTGCTGCCAATGGACCAAACTCAGGTGGATAGGACATGCCTTTTTCCTTAAAAAAATCTGCCGTGGCACCGGTTGGTGCAATTCCCATGGCATTGATGGCTATGACTTTTCCCGTTTTTGGATTATAAATCAAGGCTTGGGTCTCACCACCCCAACTCAGTACATCCCACATGGTACAGACAGCCGCAAGCATGGCGCAGGAAGCATCCACAGCATTTCCACCTTGGTTAAAAATCATGGACCCGGCGGTCGCACCAAGAGGTTTGCCGGTTATTGCCATCCAATGCTTGCCATGGAGCGGCGGTTTTTGTGTTTGCGCAAATGCACTTACAAAGCAAAAACTGATTAACAGAAACAAAAGGTTTTTTTTCATCATGGCTGATTGTCGATTAGTTTGGGTAGCAAAGGGTCAAAACCCTCAAATTTACTGTTGTATTGGGTGAAAAGACTGAAAAGGGAAGAGGCTTCTTTGAGGTTAAGCCTGTTTGTATCTGCAAAAGCTTCCATTTCAGATTGGCTTTCTCCGAATATTGGGAATAATTTTTTCTTGTTTGATGGGATTTCAATAATGTTTTTTCCTTCGACATAATAATACACATACCGCTTGACAACCCTGTCATCAGGTTCTCCCACCATCAATGCCTGATTGTAATTTGACTCCTTGATGGAAGCGATTGTCCTCCTGATCAACGGCATTTTACCATCCACAAGCACTTCAAAAAATCCTGCAATCGGAGAGCCTTCCTCCTTGAAATCCATTCCATTGATAAAATACCTTGGGACGCCATGTTCTGAATCTATCCAAACAATGTTTCTCACCCTTAATCCGGGAACTGTAGTAGCTTCTTCAGAATTTTCTGACCTCAGTTCAAATGTATTGCTGTTGATATTATACCTGACAAAATAACCTTCAATAAGCTCTTCATTTTTATAGAGTAGGATAGAGGCTTTGTTCCATTTTGTATCCAAATAGAAATTACCCTGAAGTTTTTTGGGTTCAGGAGGAATACCGTAAATGGCATTGCCTCCAATGAAATTGGGCCTTTTGTTAAATAATTCGGCAATATTGGTAGCTCTGATAGTTTTTTGTAAGGCTGCTCCGGTGGCGTCTTCATAGCCCATGGGAAAAAGTGTGATCACCCCCAAATTCAAATCATCTTTGACCTGAATCTGGGCCTGATACGATTGAAAACCGCTCATTTTGATATTCAGTACATAGGTATTTGCAAAAACGCTATCTATGGCAAACTTTCCTGATTCATTGGAAATAGCAAAAAAAGCAAAATCCTTCAAGGTCACTTCGGCGCCGGAAATCAATTCTTCAGTCGCCCCATTCCTCAATATTCCCGTAAGGGAAAACCTTTGTGCGAATAGTTCGCCTGCTGAAAAAGTCAAAAACAACATCAGCAGTAACAATACTTTAGATTTATTCATTTTTACTCAGGTATAATGTATTGGTTATAAATAGTTAGGAAAGGCTTTTGTTTTGTAATTTGACTATGTTATCCTACATTTAACCCTTAATATAATTATTGATTTGGAATATCATGAACAAAACCCCATGTACTTATTTTTTCTTTACTTAATGGGTGGGTTTTATGTTTTTGCGGGGACGATGCATTTTGTCAAACCAAGAATGTTCATCAAAATCATTCCTCCTTATCTTCCAAATCCCAAACTTCTGAATGCCTTGGCGGGAATGTTTGAACTTGTTTTTGGTTTGGGATTGTTATTTGAACCTACGAGGGCTATTTCAGCCATTGGAATAATTCTTCTTCTATTGGCTGTTTTCCCTGCCAATATTTACATGTATCAAAAAGGTGCCAAAGGAATACCAAAATGGGCCCTATTCCTGAGATTGCCATTACAATTTGCGCTTATTGCCTGGGCCTATCAATATGTCTAAACTGATTGACTTTGAATTTTAGTGATTTTAATTTTGAATCAAGCCTGAATGAAGGACTTGATGCTATGGGATTTGATAAACCGACTCCCATCCAAGAATTTGCCATTCCCGTGATCCAACAGGGTAAAGACCTCATCGCCTGTGCCCAAACCGGTACCGGAAAAACAGCCGCATTTATTCTTCCGATTTTGAATAAAATGGCCAAGGAAGGTCAAACTGACCTTAATACCCTGATTTTGGCCCCTACAAGAGAGTTGGCCATTCAGATTGACCAACAGATCCAAGGCTTTGCATATTTCTTGGGAGTGAGTTCCATTCCCGTTTATGGTGGTGGAGACGGCATTGCCTGGGAGCAACAGAAAAAAGCCATGGAAGTCGGTGCCGAAATCATCGTGGCCACTCCGGGAAGGTTGATCGCATTATTGGCCGGAGGCAAAATAAATTTTGACAAATTGGAGCACCTCATCATGGATGAAGCGGACAGGATGCTCGATATGGGTTTTTCTGATGACATTCTCAAAATCGTCAATTACCTTCCAAAGAAAAGACAGACCATTCTTTTCTCTGCAACCATGCCTCCGAAGATCAGACAATTTTCCAAGCAGCTCCTCAATAATCCTGAAGAGATCAGTCTTGCAATTGGTAAGACCGCAGCCAATGTAACACAAGGGGTTTATTTAGTCTATGAAACCCAAAAGGAGGCTTTGGTAAGAAGCATCCTAACGAAAAAGGATTACGAAGCAGTCATTATTTTTGCTTCTACCAAAGAGAAAGTAAAAAACCTTTATAAGTTGCTTAAAAAAGATTTTGATATTGAGGCTTTTCACTCTGATTTAGAGCAAGTTGAGAGAGAGATTATCATGTCTAGGTTTAAGAACAAATCTCTCAAAATCCTGATTGGTACTGATATCATTTCGCGTGGGATTGATGTAGTCGGAATTGAATTGGTCATCAATTATGATACGCCAAATGATCCTGAAGACTATGTCCACAGAGTAGGAAGAACCGCAAGGGCCGACAGCAATGGAGAAGCCATCACATTTGTAAGTGACAAAGACCAATACAAACTATCCCGCATCGAACAGATGATCGGAATGGAAATTGAGAAATTTTCCCTTCCGGAAGGTTTTGAATCCGGTCCGGAGTATAAAAGTAAAAGTCATCATTCAGAACATAAAGGAGATTTCAAGGGCAAAAAAAGCTTCTCAAAAAACTCCAAAAAGAAGAAAAACTTCAAGCCTCGTGACAATCAAAATCCTGTATCTAAGGAAAAGCAGACAGTTAAACCTTCAGATCAAAACCATGAAGCTAGGCCCCCAAGAGAAAAAGCTCAAGATGGCAATAAAGAAAAAAACACCCCTTTCGGAAAAAGAACGAACGTGATTGATTGATAACAGTAAAGGAAATAAAACAAAAAGAGGTCAGCAAAAACGCTTACCTCTTTTTTTATGCTTCTATATAAATATAATCAATTCGAAATTACTTTGGCAAACTCTCCAAAACCATCCTGACCAATTCTGCTTTTTCTTTGTCTTTGATCCACCTTGCCACGATTACCAAGTCATTTTCTTCATCCACATAAATCATGTTGGTTCCTGCACCCAAATGGAAAAAAGCTGTTTCAGGTGCTGCGGGAATCTCTTTTCGGTCGGTATTCAGGAAATAATTCATAAAACCATAATTGGGTTGTACGGTGGTTGGGGTTCGGGACTTTCTGATCCAATCCTGAGAGATGACCTGAACTCCATTCCAATTACCTTTTCTCAAAGTGAGATACCCAAACCTTGCCTGATCATAGGCATTGATAAACAAGCCCCCTCCCCAATGTGAGCCACCGCTGACTGACTGCATGATTTGTCCATCAAGGATGATGAAGGAGTTTTCATATCCTGTCCATCTCCAGGTAGGACTTGCACCGATTTTATCCATCAGATTTTCTTTCAACACCACCGGAAGAGGTTTTCTCCAAACATTCAAAACTGCCAAAGCAAGGACATTGACCCTTGTATCGTTGTATTTGTAAACCGTCCCTGGTTCATTTCTAGGCCTGCTGAGCCATTCAGATGAATTCCCCTGCGGTCTATCTGCCCAATCAGGTTTACCCCAAAGGCTTCCTTCCCAATCAGAGGTCTGTCGTAGCAAATGCTCCCAAGTGATCTTGCGGTTATGCGGCCCTGCAAAAAGGTCAAATACATCTTCCTGATCCAAATGATCTGCTTTGTTCATCAGAGATTTATAGGGTTCGTATGGAATAATCGGCCCCACATAAGGGTAGACAAGGTCTTTTTCATTTTTGATCAGCCCCCTGTCAACTGCCATCCCCACAGTCGAAGACAGGATACTTTTGGCCACACTGAAAGTCAGGTCAACCCGTTCAGGTTCTCCCCATTGCCCGATGATATATCCTTTATAAATGATTAGGCCATTTGCTGATCCTCTTTCTTTCATTGGTCCGACTGGAAAACCAAAAGGCTCTCTTCCAAAACCGCTTAGATAGTGGGCCATCTTAAGGTTAGGATCTGCTTCACTTTCTGTAGAAATGGCAAAATCTATTGCCTGCTGAAGTTTGGCTGCATCGACTTTCATGTCTACAGGCTTTTTTTGTTGCCAATCTCCTGCAGCAGGAAAATAAACTTGCTGTCCGATAGATGAAAATGGAATCAAAAAAACGGTCAAAGCAATGCTTATCTTGAATATCTTTCTCATAATATTTTTTATTGAATGTATCGGCAATCCTGTGTTCTTGGAAGGCATATTACAGGATTAGCACCTATTAACTTTAAAAGGTTGGTAATAATGCGTTAAATTGTAGCGTAAAACAATTATGAAGGATATTTGTCTTACTTAATATTGTGTTTAGATGGACCAACAAAAAATTTACATAATCGGAGCCGGTATTTCGGGACTGATCGCTGCCTATGAACTTGAAAGAGCGGGATATAGCCCGCAAATCTTGGAAGCCTCAGATGGGGTTGGGGGAAGGGTAAGAACAGACATTGAAAATGGATTTCTTTTAGACAGAGGTTTTCAGGTGTTGTTGACAGCCTATCCTGAGGCAAAAAGATACCTGGATTATGAAAAACTGAAGCTCAAAATGTTTGATCCGGGAGCAATAATTTTCAAACCCGGTGACTTCTTTGCGGTGCATGATCCTTTGAGAAATCCAATGAGGCTGTTTGGAATGGCATTTTCAAAAGTGGGAACTTTGAAAGATAAATTCAAAATCTTTACCCTGACTAATTCCCTGAAAAAGAAATCCGAGGAAAAGATATTTGCTGAGCCTTCTCTTACTACTATTGATTTTTTGAGAAACTATCGTTTTTCTGAAACTATAATTGACAATTTTTTCAAACCTTTTTTCAAAGGAATCTTCCTTGAAAATGGCCTTCAGACTTCCTCAAGGATGTTCAATTTCGTCTTTAAGATGTTTTCAATCGGTTTTGCAGCAATTCCGGAAAGAGGAATGCAGGAAATTCCTGTCCAATTGAAAAATAAGCTTCAAAACACTGTTTTCCATTTCAATTCACCTGTCGAAAAGGTGGAAGGAAACACAATATTTCTTAGAAATGGAAATAAAATCCAGGCAGATAAAGTCATCATCGCCTCACGTCCTGATAGAATGCTGCCTCAGTTGGCAGGTCAGGTCAAAGAATACAGAAAAGTGATCAACCTATATTTTTCTTTGGAGAAATCCTTTATTGCTCAGCCTATGATCGGGTTGGTACCTGATTCACAATACCTGATCAACAATTTTGTTTTCATGACGGATGTTTCCAAATCCTACAGCAGTTCAGGCAAAGCACTGCTTTCTGTCACCGTGACGCAGGATTCCAAGGCAGATGAATTGCTTGTCAAAATGGTTGCCTTGGAATTGGAAGCTTTGACAGGAATCAAAGCCAACTTTTTTCATCATATCAAAACCTATGAAATAACAGAAGCCTTGCCACAGGTCGAGGACATGCAAAACAATATTTCTCCAACGAACACAAAAATTCAGGATGACGTGTACCTTGCCGGAGACTATCTTCTCAATGGATCAATCAATGCAGCGATGACAGCCGGAAGAAAGGCTGCAGAAGCAGTCATGTTAAGCCTTCAACCTACCCAATAATTTGAAAAAGACCATAGCAATAGCAGGCGCAGGTGGATATATCGGAAGGTGGTTTATCAACAAATACAAAGCAAAGTACAATATTGTCGCGCTGAGTAGGCGGGAGGCCATCCAAAATCCTGATCCTGAAGTGGAATGGCGAAAAGTGGAACTGTTTTCCATTACTTCTACCATTGAGGCTTTGCAAGGGGTAGATTATGCAGTTTATCTAATCCATTCCATGAGTGCTTTGACCCGGCTTGACCAGGGAAGCTTCGAAGATACAGACCTCTTGTTGGCAGATAATTTTTCCCGTGCAGCCGAAGCAAACAACATCAAACAGATTCTTTACTTGGGAGGAATTCTTCCCAAGGAAGTGGAAGAAGAAAAAATGTCGATTCATCTCAGAAGCAGACTGGAAGTAGAAAAAACTTTGGGTGAAAGAGGTGTTCCGGTAACTGCCCTGCGTGCCGGAGTCATAGTTGGCCCGGGTGGTTCTTCTTTTGAGATGGTTAGAAATCTGGTCAGAAAACTTCCTGTTTTGATGTGTCCCAAATGGACCACATCCCAAACACAGGCCATTTCCCTGCGCGATACCCTGACTATCATGGATTCCTGCATTGGAAATCCTGAAGTTTTTGGAAAAGCCATTGAAATCGGAAGCCCTGAAATTTTATCCTACAAAGGCATGCTCGAAGAGACCGCAAGGGTGATGGGAAAGAAAAGGTTTATTTTCACAGTACCCGTTTTTTCTGTGGGTTTTTCAAAGCTTTGGGTGTCTTATTTTGGCGAAACTCCCTCAAAATTGGTATCTCCTTTGGTAGAAAGCCTCAAGCATACCTTGACCGTATCGGAAGAACTGAAATTCAAGGAAAAGGAAATCGATTACCTATCATATGAGGAAAGTGTAAAGGAAGCCCTTGATCCTGAGAATAAACTTCCTGCACTTCCAAAATTTAAAAATGACCGGGATGTAAAAAATACCGTCAGAAGTATCCAAAGAATGCCCAACACCAGGCACAAAAGCGCTTTGTGGGTAGCAAATAGGTACAAACGTTGGTTGCCTACTTTTTTTAGGTTTTTGATCAATGCCAAAGAAACAAGTCGTGGAGACATCGGTTTTTACCTGTTGAAAGGATCTAAGCCCATGTTACAACTTACCCTGATTCCGGACAGAAGTGACATCAAAAGACAATTGTTTTACATCACAGGAGGGTGGCTGGTCAAAAGATTTGATTATGGTTGGTTGGAGTTCAGAGAGGTACTCGGGGGAAAATTCATGATTTCTGCCATCCATGAATTTGTCCCCAGACTTCCTTGGTTTGTCTACGTCAACACCCAAGCCAAAATCCATCTTTGGGTAATGAACCGTTTTAGAAAATACCTCGAAAAATACAAAGGAAACTGATAAAGCTGTATTGGATTAAAATCCAACTGCTTTGTCATCTCCTCTTTTGTCGGCCCCTCCTTCGAATTTTCCATTAGGGAGTTTAAGGATTGCATCAACTTTTCCGATTATCGGGGTGAAGCCTTCATTGATAAGGTATCCTTTCGTTTTCAATTCATCGAAGATAGCGCTTGAAAAGCCCTCAGGTTCGAAATTAACAAAGTCCGGAAGCCACTGATGGTGAAATCTCGGCGCATCTACCGCCTGCTGCATGGTCATGTCAAATTCTACCACATTCAAAATAGTCTGCAGTACTGATGTGATAATGGTAGACCCACCCGGTGTACCCACAACCATCAAAAGCTGCCCATCTTTCTCTACTATGGTAGGTGTCATGGAACTCAGCATCCTTTTTCCTGGGGCGATACTGTTGGCTTCAGCCCCTACCAGCCCAAACATATTGGGAACACCTGCTTTGGCACTGAAATCATCCATTTCGTTGTTCAGGAAAAACCCGAGTTCATCGCTGTACAATTTGGAACCGTAAGCCCCATTCAAAGTCGTTGTTATGGCCACAGCATTCCCATATGTATCTACAATGGAATAATGGGTAGTCTCATCACTTTCTACATATTGGATGACACCCTGAGATACAGCGCTGGAAAGCGTTGCCCTTCCCGGGTTGAAGTCTGAAATTCTGTTTTTCAGGTATTCTTTGTCAATCATTTCATTGATGGGAACGGCCACAAAATCAGGATCACCCAAATAGAAATTCCGATCTGCATAGGCCCTTCTTTCCGCCTCTGTAAGTGTTTGGATGTATTGTGCCGAGTTATGGCCCATTGACTTCAAGTCAAAGCCTTCCAACATCCCAAATATCTGGGCCAAAGTCACCCCTCCGCTACTCGGAGGAGCCATGGAGATGACTTTGATATCCTTGTAATCAAAGGAAATGGGATCACGCCATTTGGCTTCATAGCCTGCCATATCCTCCATGCTGATGATTCCGCCTTTGGCTTGGATAAAATCCACCAACTTTTGGGCGGTCTCTCCTTTGTAAAATTCATTCTTTCCATTTTTGGAAATCCTTTTTAAGGTTTCGGCAAGAATCGGGTATTTGATCGTATCGTTGGTCTTAAACTCCCTTGCAAAAAATGTATTTTCCCCATTTACTTTAATAAAATTTTCTCTATTTGCTGCCAGCCTTTTTTCTTGGTTTGCGGTAACGACCACGCCCTTTTCGGCCAATTCGATCACAGGGGCAAGGATTTCTTCCATTGGAAGTGTACCAAATCTCCGATGAACTTCAAACATTCCTGCTACAGTACCGGGCACCCCAACTGCCAAAGCGCCTATTGTACTCAATCCGGGTATTACTTCCCCATTTTCATCCAAGTACATGTCCCTTGTGGCTGACATTGGGGCTTTTTCCCTGTAATCCAAAGAACCGGATTCCCCGTTTTCCAATCTGAAAACCATAAATCCCCCGCCTCCAAGATTTCCGGCAAAGGGATAGGCAACCGCCAATGCCAATTCTGTGGCAATCATGGCATCAAATGCATTTCCGCCTTTATCCATGATCATCAATCCGATTTTGGATGCTTCACCTCTTGCAGTGACGACCATGGCCTTTTCAGAAATCAAACCACGGTTCTCTAAAGAAACTATATCATTTTCCTTACAGGAAAAAACAAACAGGCAAACTAAAATTACCAGGAAAAGGGTACGGTTTTTATTTTTCATTTTGATTGATCAGTGTTTCATTGAATAGCTTTAAAATCCTTTTATACTCATCAGTCCAACTGCTTGGTTCTACAAATCCGTGGTCTTCCACAGGATATACGGCCATTTCCCACTTGTCCTTGCCCAATTCGATCAACCTTTGGGCTAACCGGACCACATCCTGAAAATGCACATTGACATCGATCATTCCGTGGGCAATCAAAAGATTTCCTTTCAAGCCTTCTGCAAAATAAATAGGGGAGGATCTCCTGTACGCAATAGGATCGTTGAAAGGTTCATTCAGAATATTGGCTGTGTAGCCATGATTATAATGTGCCCAATCTGTCACAGACCTCAAGGCTGCACCTGAAGTGAAGGTATCCGATTCATTAAAAAGAGCCATCAAGGTGATAAATCCACCGTAACTTCCTCCGTAAATTCCGATTTTTCCGGCTTTGACGCCATGGTTTTCCATCAGGTATTTGGCCCCGTCAACCTGATCAGAAAGGTCTTTTCCTCCCATGTGTCGGTAAATGCCTGTTCTCCAATCCCTTCCATATCCCGCACTTCCCCTGTAATCAATGTCTAATACGGTATATCCCAAGTCAGTCAGCAAATTGTGAAACATGTATTCTCTGAAATAACTTGACCACCATTTGTGGGCGTTCTGCAAATAACCGGCACCATGGACAAAAATCACCGCTGCTCCGTTGTTATTTATGGCCTCCGGTATATATAATCTTGCAGGCACCATTTGGCCATCAGCAGCTTTGAAAGTGACTACCTGAGGATCTCTCCAAGAATAGGCTTTGAATTCTTCGCTTTGACCAAAAGTCAATTGCTTGGGTTGCGATTTGGGAGTGTTTGCTTGGATATACAATTCCTCAGGTTGATTGCTGTAGGAATAAAGAATGGCCATGTTTTTCTCATCAGGGGAAAGGGATACGGCATTATTACCGGTAAGGGTAGTAAGTTTTTCCATTTTCCCACCCATAAGCGGCATCATATAAAAATGTCTTTCGCCGGGATGTACTTCAGAAGTGGTCAGGTACCAATATTTCCCGTTTTTGGAAAGAAAGGGATCAAAGACTTCAAATTTACCAGTGGTCAATGCTTTTTTGGTGCCTGTGGCAATATCAATTAAATAAAGGTGGGAATAGCCACTTTCTTCAGATTGGAAGTAGATATGCTTGTTGTCCGGTAACCAACCCAAAGTTCCTCCTCCAAATCCCCAACCTATACCCGGTCCTGCAATCCAAGCCTCATCCCGCTGTCTGTCAACGGATTTTAATGTCGCTGACTCAAGGTCAAGTAAAGTGATCCATCTGTCTTTATTGTCATTTGCCCGGATATTGACAATTGCATTTTTGCCATCATTTGAAAAAATAGGGGCAGCTATTGTCACTTTCCTGAATTTTTCCTCCCATGTTTTTTCTGGGTAATCTTTGACATAGTCAGGAAGGTCTTTGATCCCCGGCAGGCTATCTGTAGTGACAAAAATCGCAGTGTCTTTTTCAAAATTATAAACAGCAAGTTCTAAGGTTTGGGGATTATCTCCGACTTTGGACCTTGTATTCAGTCCATTTGTGTAGCCGGAAGCATCTGTGTAATCAGGAACTTCAGTCCTTTTGTTTTCGGCGCGACTCAACAGCAGTAGGGTAGCGTACTTTTCATCCGGCGATAGCTGCATATTTAATATTTGCTTGCCTTCTGTATAGAAAGTAAAGGGTTTTTTTTCCGAAATGGATTCGTAATATTTTTTGGATTTATCTTCCTTTTCTTCTCTTTCCCTAATCACTTGCAAGAGGCTCAAATTATCTTCCTGAAGCCATTTTTCTCTTTCTGCTAGCTTTTCTTCTTTTTCTTTAGGCCGATTTCCATTTTGGATCCGGGTCACTTTTTGAAGCTTGCCTGACGGAATATCGAGTATATAAAGGTCATTGGAAGATTCGAATGCAATCCTGTTTTCGTTAGCCAAGAAAATTGGATTTGAAATCCTATCCCCTAATTTGATAAGGGAAGTTCTGCTGCCTGTTGTGAGGTCATAAAGAAAAACTTCCCCTTCTTTGGAGTATAATTTTTTTGTTTTGGCAATATTGGTTTTGGCATTTTGAGGCACGAGGTTTCGCTGTTCTTCTACAGTAACTTTCTCGGGTTTTGCTCCTACAGATATGGAAATTTTATAGAGGGAATCTGCAGGGTTTTGCTCCGGATTATATTTAAAATAAATAAACTGCCCCTTGTTATCCCACTGTATATCAGATGGAAACGTTCCCATCCATTTTGGGTCCTTCATTATTTTTTCAACAGAAAGCTCGCTTTGGGCAAATAAATTTTGACTGGAAAATAAACAGATAAAAGCGAACAAGAATATGCTTTTCTTCATAGGAAACGATTTTGCTATTGCTTAGTACAGTAATAAAGGTCTAAGAACAGAATGGATTTGGAAATAAAAAAATGTGGAGAGGTAAAAAAATAATTTTGATTACAATGAATCAAGGAATGTGTGTAATTCTTTTTCAATAATTTCAATATCATGAAGAAGGGATTTGAAATTTCCATGGGAATTTTCCAGATCGGACTCAATTGATTCCAAAATTTTCCTGGTTTGAATGGCTCCGATGTAACTTAAGCTGGGTTTTGCTTTGTGGCATCTTCTTTTGATTAGAGCCCAGTCCTGCTCGTGGTAAAGGTCATCCATACTTTTCAAATCTTTAAGATTTGAATCCAGAATAATCTGAATCATTTCTTGCAACATTTCTTTGTCGTCATCGCCGAAATACTGAAAAATAGTTTGGGGGCTGATAAGCTGATACATAAAATATTCAAATAGCTGTCAAATGTATATAACAATCAAATTTATGTATTTCAAAATAAATAAAAGTAGTTTTAATGTTTTTTTTTAAAAACAACTTCTACCCTTTTTTTTAAACTTTATAAGTGGTTCATACTGCGCTAGTTTCGTATTTCAATTCTATGAATTATATCCTAATTTTGAAAAATTGAAACATCTCTAAGTTATTAATGTTTCCTGATTATTGTTATGAAAAAGAATAAAATTGTTTTCTTGGTACTCGCTGCCATATTTGCTTTGTGCATGTTGTGGATAGGAATCGATATGTCAAGAAAGACCACCTTTCCGGGTTCAAAAAGGAATTTAAAAGAAAGAATAGCTCCCTCAGACACTTTAAAAAGCAATGTCAAAGAAACAAAAGATTGATGTCAGCCTGATTGATCTGGATAAAATGAAAGAAAAGACCACTGACATGCCGGGTCTTTTGCCTTATGCCCATCAATCAGGGAGTGCCATCATCAAGCCTGAGGACAAGGGAAAAATAACCGGTAGGGCAGTAGCTGCCATGCATTCTCAGACTGACATGCAGATGGCCCAGATTTATCAGCAAATGCAGCTTTTGGCCGAACAGGCAAAATTGATCCAAAACAGGGTTGAAATTTCAGAAAGGATATACAAAACCTCCATGGGCTTTGAGCCTTTGATCAATCATCATTACTTTTTATATGAAAAGGAGGATGGAAGCGATTTCCTCAGTTTGGTTGCTCCGGAAGAGTGGGGAAGAAAGAATAAATTTTCAAGATTCATTGCAGAAATAAAATTGCTTGCCGATCATACTTGGGAAATCATCCGAAAAGAAGATTAATTTTGTCCATGCACCATTTGAAAGTGGAGAATTTGTATCGAATCCTTAAAGATTCAGACATCCAAGTGGAATTCAATCAACATTTGGAAGTCAATCTTAGCTACCTCAAAGGAAAAGGTGAATCACTTCTGAATGGCGTCCTTTCTGATCTTGGAGGAATAGGGAAAATCCCTGTTTTGGAAAAACTGAAGTTTGACTTTAAAGTAAACCGGTTTGTATTCATTTATGATGATGAAGCGCATTTCAACAGGTACAGGTTAGCGACACTCAAGTCTTCTATTTATGAGGTTTTTACTTTTCCGTGGATAGATGCTTACATAAGACTAAGCAGAACTTACGAAAAGGAATGTTTGAAAACAGGCTTGCAGGAAAGAGTTTGGAACGGTCCGCCTCTTGCAGGAAAGCTTTTCGGAAAAAGCGAAGCGCCAGGAGACCTCTCAGGAAACGGTTCCGCAGGTTGGAAATTGAATGCGTATAACGACGCTCAATATGACCTTATCAGCAGGCTACATGGATTAAAACTGATCAGGATACCGCTATACGAAAACCTGATGATAGGAGGAAGTCTGAAGAAAATCGATGATTTATTGCTTCACCCCAAAGAAGAACAGCAACAAGGAATCATCAATTGGTTTTCAAGAAAGCTAGTTTAAAAAATAAAATATTTTTTAGGAGAAAAGTCCATACATCTCTCTGTCAATTCGCTGTACAATGGAAGAGAAATCTTCAGGATATTCCACAAAATCCATTTGGTTGACGTCGATAATCAGCAACTTTCCTTTATCGTAGCCGCCAATCCATTCTTCGTAATGGGAATTCAGATTCTTCAAGTAATCAATCCGGATGGCATTTTCATATGTCCTTCCTCTCTTTTCTATCTGACCTACCAACTTTGGGATATCTGCTTTCAAATAAATCAGCAAGTCAGGAGCTTTGACAAAATTGATCATGGAATCAAACAATGAGAGGTAATTCTCATAATCCCTTTCGGAAAACAATTTAGATTTATAAAGATTGGCGGCAAAAATATAAGCATCCTCGTAAATGGTTCTGTCCTGAACCACTGACAATCCACCTTCCCTTATTCTTTTGATCTGATTGAAACGGCTATTGAGAAAAAATACCTGAAGGTGAAATGACCAACGCTTCATATCTTCATAAAAATCTGCCAAATAAGGATTGTTCTCCACCGCTTCCAATTCAGCATGCCAACCATAATGCTTGGCCAACTTGATAGCCAAGGTAGTTTTTCCACTTCCAATATTTCCTGAAACCGCTATGTGCATGGTTGTTTTTTGACTTTGATCCCCAATCTATTTTTTCTGAACCAAAAGGCTTTAAACTCAATGAAACCTTCTTGAAACCTTCAAATCCTTACTTCCGGGAGTATATTCGTAAAACCCCTCGCCGGTTTTTACACCTTTATAACCCGCTTCCACCATATTGACCAACAAAGGACAGGGTGCGTATTTGGGATTGCCAAAGCCATCATGCAAAACCCTCAGGATTGAAAGACAAACATCAAGTCCAATAAAATCCGCCAATTGAAGAGGGCCCATCGGATGCGCCATTCCCAATTTCATAACTGTATCAATTTCCTCAATACCTGCCACCCCTTCAAACAAAGTGTAGATGGCTTCATTGATCATCGGCATCAAAATCCTGTTGGCCACAAAGCCCGGATAGTCATTCACCTCTACAGGTGTCTTTCCCAGTTTTGAAGAAATTTCCATCACAGTATCTGTAATTTCTTGGGAGGTTGCATATCCTTTGATCACTTCCACAAGCTTCATTACAGGCACAGGATTCATAAAATGCATGCCGATCACTTTATCCGGGCGTTTGGTAACCGAACCGATTTTAGTGATTGAAATAGAAGAAGTATTGGAAGCTAAAATGGCATTTTCGGGACTAAATTCATCCAACTGACGAAAAAGGTCTAATTTCACCTGAAGATTTTCAGTAGCGGCCTCTATCACCAAATCTGCCTGTTGAACTCCTTCTTTTAGTGATGTAAAAGGCTGGATTCTTCCCAAAGATGCTTTTTTCTCTTCCTCAGTCAGACTTCCTTTGGCTACTTGTCTATCAAAGTTTTTGGAAATGGTAGCCAAAGCTTTATCCAATGCCGGCTGATTGATATCAATCAGAGAAACCTTATAGCCGTATTGGGCAAAAACGTGTGCGATCCCGTTTCCCATTGTTCCGGAACCAATTACAGAAATGTTATTCATTTTGATTTGGGTTTAGTATTCAGGCAGTTAACAAATGAAAAGAAAAATGAACGCATCAAGGAGTCTTTTCAACGCTTAATTTTTGATCAAATCTAGTTTGATTCGGAAGTAAATCCAATTCTCAATCATATAAAATGGCTAACTTTGGGACATGAAAGAATTAGGGAAAATCAGTTCACTTCTAATAAACCGATTTACTGCCAATGGTGCTTACCTAGCCCTTCGCGAAGGTGGAGAGGTTTTATTGCCAAAAAGCTATCTCAAAGGAGAGGAAAAAGAAGGAGAGGAATTGGAAGTTTTTGTCTATACCGACAGTGAGGACCGGCCGGTTGCGGTTACCAACAGGCCGCTTGCTTTGCTGGATGAATTTGCCGTTATGGAAGCAAAAGAACTCACCGATTTTGGTGCTTTTATGGATTGGGGACTTCCAAAAGACCTCTTTGTCCCTAAATCAGAAATGGGAAAAACCATGGAAGTGGGAGGGAAGTACCTGGTGATGGTTTGTCAGGATTATAAGACAAACCGTCTGATTGGCGTTTCAAAGTATGAGGATTTTATTCTAAGTGATACGAAGGCTTTTGCCACAGGTCAGGAAATCGATGCCTTGATTTTTGAAGAAACAGACCTTGGATTCAAAACCCTCATTGACGGGAGTTATGAAGGATTGATTTATAAAAATGAAGTATTTCAACCCCTCAAAGTAGGGGATAAAACCAAAGCTTTTGTCAAAAAACGCCGAGATGACGGGAAAATTGATTTACAGCTTTTGCCCACAGGCAGGGAAAAATACGAGGAAGGGGCTGAAAAAATCTTGAGGGCTTTACAAGTACAGAAATTCTTACCCCTCCAAGACAAATCATCTCCGGAGGCGATCAAAGAATTACTCGGAATGAGTAAAAAACATTTCAAACAGTCGATAGGGCAACTATACAAAGCAAAAAAAATCACCATACATGAAGACGGAATCAGGCTTGTATGATCTACCCCAAGTATGGATTTAATGATAAGACAAAGCTGAGCTTTGTCTTTTTTTATGACCTTGACAGTATAAAAAAAAAACACAGAATAAATGAGCACCTTCGTCCTCAATGTCTGACTGGCGCGCTTTTGCAAGGCCCTGGTCGAGGGCTGCCTTGCCGGCGTCGTTGACCTGGGCAAACTTGAAGACGGACTTGCCCTTGGCGTCCTTGGCGGAAACGCTGGCGCCGCGGCTGAGGAAGAATCGCATGTTATCCCATGCACGAGAGCGGGCGGCCACGACGACGGGGCAGTCGCCAAGCTTGTTCTTTGGGCGGAAGTTGCCTC
>NZ_CDSBKL010000018.1:0-23869 GCF_977115555.1 Aquiflexum sp. | reverse complement strand
CCTGTGATATTGACGACCGTCCTAAACATATCCAAAATCCTATCCGGCGCGATGATCAGGGCAATTCCTGCTCCCGGTACGCCAATCGCCTCCAACACAATAATCAACATAATCAAACCTGCCCCCGGGACTCCTGCCGAGCCTATTGCAGCCAAAGTTGCAGTCAAGACTATGGTCAATTGCTGGGAAATAGTCAGATCCATACCCAAAGCCTGAGCAATAAAGACTGCTGCAACAGCTTGGTACAAACTCGTTCCATTCATATTGACCGTTGCTCCCAAAGGAAGAACAAAACTTGAAACCTCCTCAGATACTCCGATTTCTTCTTCCACAATCTTCATTGTCACCGGTAATGTAGCAGAGCTTGAAGAAGTCGAGAAACCCAACAACATCGCAGGTCTGAATGCTTTAAGGAAAGTAATGAAAGGGATTTTGGTAAAGGATTTCAATAGTAAGTAGTATACTCCAAAAATCACCAAAAACAAACCTCCCAAGACGACAAGGGTATATTTGAGAAGGGCAAGGAGCAATTCCACTGCAGAATCCGGGTCTTCCCCGGCAATCTCGACAATCAAAGAAGCCATCAAAGCAAAGACCCCATAAGGTGCGATCAGCATGATGTATTCCACGATTTTGATGATCACATCATTGAAGGCATCAAAGAAACTGGTGAAGTTCTTGGCTTTTTCTTTTGGAATCTGAAGCAAAGCAATCCCGACAATAATGGCGAAAAAGACAACCTGAAGCATGCTGCTGTTGTCTGCGGCGGCTTTGATCACATTTTCTGGAACGATTTCAATCAAAGGCTGTAATGGTCCCTGACTTGCGACTTCGGCTGCCTGATCGGCTTTGGAACCTGCCGTATCATCATACAATGACATGAGACTATCCCGTGTTGCCTGTGGTAAGCTTTCTCCTGGTTTGAAGACATTTACCAATAAAAGTCCGATGGAAATTGCGATGATGGTGGTAACCAAATAAGCCAAAAGTGTCTTTCCTCCTATTCGGGAGAGTTTGGATATATCCCCAAGGTTCGCAACACCGATGACCAAGGAGGCAAATACCAAAGGAACCGCGATCATTTTTAAAGAATTGATAAATACAGTTCCGATCGGTTTGACAAAATTGATAATGAAATAGGGGTCAACACCGAATTTTATCATGACCAATCCTACTACCAATCCCAAAACCAATCCGATTATGATCTGGGTATGCAAGGGTATCTTTTTCAACATTTTGAGTTGGGTTAAATTATAATTTGTTTGTCCTACTGAGCAACAGGTAATCGGCCAAAACCAAAGCAGCCATCGCTTCTACAATAGGAACAGCTCTGGGGACTACACAAGGGTCATGTCTGCCTTTACCGGAAACGGTAACTGAATCTCCGGATTCATTGACAGATTCTTGATCCTGCATGATAGTTGCGACGGGTTTAAATGCCACATTGAAATATATATCTTCTCCATTGGAAATGCCTCCCTGAATACCTCCTGAATGGTTGGTCCGGGTGCGAACCCGGTCTCCGTCCTGATAGTACGCGTCATTATGTTGCGAGCCCCGCATCTTCACTCCTTCAAATCCACTTCCATATTCAAAGCCCTTCACAGCATTGATGCTCAGCATGGCTTTGCCCAATTCGGCATGAAGCCTGTCAAAAACAGGTTCGCCCAATCCGGGAGGAACACCTTTGGCCACACAGCTTACTACTCCGCCCACGGTATCCCTGCTTTTTCTGACCTCATCGATGAATTCAATCATCCTTTCGGCCATTGTAGGATCCGGACAGCGGACGATATTTTCTTCTGTTTGGTTCAGGTCAAGTTCTTGGTAACTCTTCTCCAACTTCAAGTCACCGACCTGACTGACATAGGCTTGTATGCTGACCCCATAGTGTTTCAACAGCATTTTGGCAATCGCACCCCCGGCAACCCGAGCGGCAGTCTCCCTTGCGCTGCTTCTGCCTCCACCGCGATAATCACGGATTCCGTACTTTTCAAAATAAGTATAATCCGCATGGGAAGGTCTGAATTTATCAGCGATATGGCTATAGTCTTTACTCTTTTGGTCGGTATTCATGATGACCAAACCTATCGGCGTACCTGTGGACTTTCCCTCAAACACCCCTGAAAGGATCTGAAATTCATCTTCCTCTTTCCTTTGGGTGGTGATTTTGGATTGGCCGGGCTTCCTCCGCTGCATTTCATTCCTAATAAATTCCACATCTATCGGTAGCCCTGAGGGACAGCCTTCTATCACGACACCCAAGCCCAAACCATGGGATTCACCAAATGTGCTTATTCTAAATATCCTTCCAAATGAATTACCCATTTCCTCTTCTAGTAATCAGGACGGCAAGCAAAATCACTGAACCGACCAACAATAAATTGATAAAAACTGAAAAATAGTATTTATATCTCTGGTTTGAAAGCTCATTGTCTTCCACATCGATCAAATCATAAATCCCGCCCAATCTTTGGTTGGAAATTGCCTGATTGACCTTAGACTCGCCACTTACATTCAAAATGGCCTTGGGTCTGAGGGTATCATATTTCTCCAAAGCAGGATTGAAATAAATCCATTCAAAATAATCCGCTAGATTGATTTTCCCCGGCTCGTTGATGGTCAGGTAATAGCTGAATTCTTTGACGCCTGTAATTTTACCGTTGCCCCTATTGACCTGCTGACGGACATTTGGATCGAAAGTATTAAGACGATGGATCTGTTTTGTTTTGGGGGGGGAAATGGAATTGATATTACCCTGACCGCTGATGCCAAAATTATAAGTTATACCTTCTCCCGTCTGAGCATCAAATTCTGAGATATTTTCTTTCAATTGGAATATTCCAACACTTACTTCATTCCGCAGCGGATGCGGTGGCAAAGGTTTAACCTGGATTTTTTTGGAGGAAGAGGTGAAGGTTTTGAAATCTTCCAGCCTGTTGCTGCCAAAGAATGTCGGGTTTTTGGCTACTTTATATTTGATCATTTCCCAAGAAATGGACGGGATCATTATTTCTCCTTCTGAAAAAGGAAAGAAAGTCGCCTCATATACTTTGTACTTGATCCAGTTTTTGTTGTTGAAAGTAACCCTCTCTGGCTGGATATTGGTGATGTTGAAGTTTTCTTCCCAGGCGTTTGCAGGTTTCATCTTTTTGAGGATGGCATCCAGTTGCTTTCCCGGTTCATAAAACTGGAATGCGGCATTATTGGTTTCTGATATATAAAACGCGAGACTCACATTGAATCCTTCTCCCACAAATATTTCCTCCTTGTCTACCGAAGAAGCAAAAAACGCATCATCCTCGATTTCAATAAATTCGGGTTCCTCTCTGGTTCCACCAAAAAGATCGCTAAAAGGATCTGATTGGTTTGGCTGTCTCTGTGCCGCCCTGGCATCCACCACATTAACGGATTTTCCCGGGGAGGCATAGTCGTTGCCGTTGATTTTGATGCTGAACTTCCCGATAGTAACGACTCCCTTTTTGGTAGGTTTATAGTATTGGATAATGCTGCTGGTACTGCTGACTTGCCCGTTGATGACGTTCATGGAAGAAGATTGGGAAAGCCCCTGCTTCTGAAATCCGGCAATTTGCGGAAACTCATCGTATGACTTAATCTTTTCATTGGCAATGGTCACTTTGATGCTGAAAGTCTCGTTGAGTGCTATTTCATCAGGCCCCAATTCGATGGCCACTTCCTGAGCAAAAGCGCTCCAAGAAATAAATAGAAATAAACATACAAGAAAACCTCTGACTGTCGTTTTACTCATGTTGGTATGACTAGTAATAGCTTGCAAATTAACTTTATATTTTAAACGCAACAAACCAAATTACATGTCGTATTAACAAACAAGCTGTTTAATTTTTACCTATAAATTCTTTGAAATATGCTAGAATACGTGAAAATCATCTTGATGAAAGTCAGTTTTGACGGAAGATTGTTTGAGAAAGAGTTGCGCAAGGCACTGAACCTGCTGATGCCGACAGAGATACAGGAATTTAAGGATTGGTGTTACAGGAAGTTTTCAGGAAAATATGAACCTGTCCTCGACAAATATTTCATTAGCCTTGCCGGTTAAAACCAAAAGCCCCAAATTCGGGGCTTTTGGTTTATAATAACTCTGGATGCCTTTCGAAAGGCTTCTCCCTATCAAACAAATACCTGTAAGTTACCAAAGTCCGAAAGTGTTTTCCCCCAAGATTTTTTGAGATATTCAGCATTTTTGGATTGAAGTCTCCCTGCCAATAGAGCTCCAGCTTTTTGTAGGAAGTAGTGGATTTGATGACTTTTTCGGCCTCTACGATCATGTAATAATCGAGTCCTGTGCCTTGGAACTCCGGTACCACACCGAAAACCAAACCCACAAAATTCTCATTTCTCCCAAAGGTTTTGATGAGAAAAAATTTCAGTTTCGCAAGCCAGTCAAACTTTCCGTCAAGGTGCTTGATGATCTGATTGATATCAGGGAGGTTGACCCACATCACCACAGGTTCTTCTTTGTGGTAGACAAACCAGACCAGCTTTTCATCCAAGACCGGCTTGATCGTTTTGAACAACTTCAAAGCCTGCTCGGGTGTAATGTCTTTGTTTCCCTGATGCTTGGCCCAAGCCTTATTGTATACTATGCTCAGGTCTTTGGCATACATTTCAAGCTTGTCTTTTTTGAGGTACTCCGCCCTGAAGTCCGGATTTCCATAAAACTTCTGATGGGCTTCGTAAAACTTCGGATCCAACTGATGCGCTTCTTGGGCCACAGAAAGACTCCAGCATATTTGATTGTAAAAATTCTGGAAACCGTACGTTTCAAATAACTTTTGGTAATAAGGCGGATTGTAATTCATATTGTAGATCGGCGGATGAAAGCCATCCACCAACAAGCCCCACCATTTGTCCCGATCGCCGAGATTGATGGGGCCATCCATCGCCTGCATTCCTTTTGACTCTAGCCAGTTTTTGGCAGTATCAAAGAGAAAGTCTGCGGCTTTTTGGTCATCTATGCAATCAAAAAATCCGAATCCACCAACAGGGACATCATCCCCTTTGTTGGTGTATCTTTTATTGACAAAAGCAGCAATCCTTCCCATAAGCTTCCCCTTATCGTCTTTCAGCACCCATCGTATGGCTTCGGATTTTGCCAAAAGCTTGTTCTTCTTTGGATCAAAAACTGACATCACATCGACATCTAACGGTCTGATCCAATTGGGAAAGGGTTTGTTGAGTAGAACATGAACTTCCAGAAAATCTCTTTCAAGTTTTCCGGAGTTGACTTCAAAAATCTTCATTTCAACTGTTTATTTAAACAAAGTTACGTGGATCAATAAATCTAAGGTCATTTATCAAAGACAATATTTCTTAAAAATCCATTATGCTTGGTACGTTTTACCGCAGATTTTGCAAAAACCTTGCTGAAGGTTTCTTCTGTGATTTCTTCCCAATCCCGATTGGTCATTTCCTCCAATTCGGATTTAGGATCAAAAAGCGGTTCCTGATGAGGCTTTGAAAACCTGTTCCAAGGACAGACATCCTGACAGATATCGCAACCGAAAACCCAGTTTTCCATTTTGCCTTTGAAGGCCGCCGGGATGTTTTCTTTGAGCTCGATCGTTAGGTAGGAAATGCATTTGGATCCATCTATGACGCCTGATTGGACAATGGCATCAGTCGGACAGGCATCGATACATTTGGTGCAGGTACCGCAATAATCCTTCAACATCGGGGGGTCAGGAGCGACCTCAAGATCAATAACCAACTCGGCCAAAAAAAAGAAACTGCCCATTTCCTTATTGAGTAGAAGGCTGTTTTTTCCCAACCAACCCAAACCTGATTTCTGGGCCCACTGACGCTCCATCACAGGCGCTGAATCCACAAAGGCTCTTCCTCCAATCTCTCCGATTTCTATTTGAAGATTTTCAAGAAGTACTTTTAGCTTGTCTTTGATGACATGGTGGTAATCCTGCCCATAAGCATATTTCGCGATTTTGTAATCTTCTTTTTCTTGGAACAATTCCTTTTTTGGAAAGTAATTATAAACCAAGCTGACCACAGTCTTTGCTCCCTCGACGAGCTTGGTGGGGTCAAGTCTTTTTTCAAAATGGTTGGCCATATACGCCATCTGACCATGATAGTTTTGGTTGAGCCAAGCTTCGAGTTTGGGGGCTTCTTCTTCTAAAAATCCCGCCTTGGCGATGCCACAAAAATCAAAGCCCAGGATTTTGGCCTGGGTCTTTATAATTTGGCTGTATTTTTCTTGAAGATTGCTCACAATATGAAATCAGAAAGAAAAAGGATAAGCTTTATTCAAATAAACTACCGCTGCTTGCCCCAAAGTTCGGTTTAAGGTTCAGGTGCTTGTAAGCGAGTTCCGTGGCCATTCTTCCTCTTGCGGTTCGTTTGAGATAGCCTTCCTGTATCAAAAAGGGTTCATACACTTCCTCAATCGTCTCTGCTTCTTCACTGCAAGCGGTAGCGATGGTGGAAAGTCCCACCGGTCCGCCTTTGAATTTCTCAATTATCGTCAACAGAATCCTGTTGTCCATTTCATCCAAGCCGTTCTCATCGACATCCAAGGCCTTCAAAGCGATCTTTGCGATTTCCAAAGTGATGGTTCCGTTTCCTTTGATCTCAGCAAAGTCTCTCGTCCTTCGCAAAAGCATATTGGCAATCCTAGGTGTCCCACGGCTTCTTCTGGCAATCTCATAAGCCGCTACTTCCTCTATAGGAGTCTGAAGAATACTTGCTGACCGCTCCACGATATCTGTCAATAACTTTGCATCGTAATATTCCAAACGGGAATTGATCCCAAACCGCGCACGAAGCGGGGAAGTCAATAACCCCGATCTTGTAGTAGCACCGATGAGGGTAAAGGGATTGAGAGAAATTTGGACCGACCTGGCATTTGGGCCTGAGTCCAACATGATGTCTATCCTGAAATCCTCCATGGCTGAATACAGGTATTCCTCCACAATGGGATTCAGCCTGTGGATCTCATCTATAAAAAGCACATCCCCTTCATCGAGATTGGTCAGCAAACCTGCCAAATCGGAAGGCTTGTCCAAGACAGGACCAGAGGTGATTTTGATACCTGACTCCAGTTCGTTGGCGATGATGTAGCTGAGCGTTGTCTTTCCCAATCCCGGAGGGCCATGCAAAAGCACGTGGTCCAAAGGCTCATTTCTTCGCTTTGCAGCGAGGACAAAGACTTTCAGGTTTTCCACAATTTTGAACTGACCTGTAAAGTCATCAAAACTCAGGGGCCTCAAAGCCTTCTCAATTTCTTTGTCAGAAGAATTCAGTTTTTCTTTGTCCCCACTCAGGTAATCTTCTCTCATAGCTCTATTTTCAGCAATTACAAATATAGAAAAATAGCCCAAGGCAAAAAGGTAAAAATGCCATCTCCCGTTAATTGCAATATTATTGCAAACAATCAGAGATTTAGAACTTAATTTGGAAAATTACCCTTAACTTTCGAAAAATTGCTCTTTTATATGCGAACCAACGCCAATAAAAACATAATCTATTCCATCATCCTGCTGCTTTTGGTGGCTATAGTATACCTTTATCGCCAAAATCAACAAAAGCCCGCAGAAGAAATAGTAGAAAAAGTGATAGGAAAAGTCACCCTAAGTGGCAACACGATGGGTACGACCTATAACATCACTTATCTTGATCCAAGTGAAAGGGATTTTAAGACAAGTATAGATTCCTTGCTGGAAGTTTTCAACCAATCACTTTCCACCTATATTCCGGATTCTGAACTCAGCAGATTCAACCAAAGCGATACACTGTATTTCAAACTGCCTTATTTCTTGCCTGTTCTCCAAAGCAGCAAAACTGTATATGAAATCACAGGGGGTGCTTTTGACCCGACCGTAGGACCTTTGGTCAACCTTTGGGGATTTGGGCCTTCCGGACCTCAGCTGAAGGACAGTGTGAACATCTCATCTATGTTGGGATTGGTGGGTTTTGATAAAATCTATTTTGATTCCGCAAGTGTAAGAAAGTCAAAGCCTGGAATGTACCTTGACTTCAGTGCGATTGCCAAAGGATATGGAGTAGATGTGGTTGCAGAATTTTTAAAGGGAAAAGGGATAGAAAACCTCCTTGTTGAAATCGGCGGAGAATTGGTTGCAAGAGGCGTCAATGAAAAAGGCGAATTGTGGAAAGTGGGAATCAACAGGCCTGAAGAACTTGGGAGGGCCGATGATTTATACAGTATAGTGGCGCTGAACAATCGCGGCATGGCCACCTCAGGTAATTACAGAAATTATTACGAAGCAGGAGGCATCAAAATTTCCCATACTATCAACCCCGCTACGGGCAAGCCGGTCAATCACGGCCTGTTGAGTGCCACGGTTTTGGCTGATGATTGCATGACCGCAGATGCCTATGCTACAGCGATGATGGTAATGGGGACAGATAAAGCAATCGAACTCCAAAAAAACCAAAGTCTGTTTGAAATATTCCTCATATACAGCGACTCTACAGGCCAATTAAAATCCTATGCAAGCGAAGGGATCAAACCTTTCTTGTCCTTTCCCCAAGATTAATCCAAAAAACCTAAAATCTAAATCTGATTCCTCATTGACCTAGCTTTTTTGATCAGTTCAAAAAAAGATTGGATTAGGAAACAGACATATTTCAAACCGAAACCAAATGACATTTAATTTCCTTATTTTATTCTTTACAGCCTTGCTGGCAGGTGGATTGGCCTATTTCATCCCAAAATGGGAGGAGCGATATTTTAAGTTGGTTCTTGTTTTCGCAGGTTCATATTTGTTTGCCATAACGGTACTTCACATCCTACCGGAGCTTTTTGTAGAATCTTCCGATCCTACTAGGATGGGATTCTATATCTTATTGGGTTTTCTGCTGCAACAGATTCTGGCGCTTTTATCCACCGGCGTAGAACATGGCCATATCCACCATCCTGACCATCAGCACCATGGGATGCAAGTCGGAGTATGGACCATCATGGTAGGTTTGTTTTTGCATGCATTTTTGGAAGGGACTTTATTGACAGAAGACGGGTCGCTGGCAGGACATCTCCACGACCACGGTGACCATGCGGGGCACAGTCACCATAGTCATGGTAGCAACAACCTCCTTTTTGGAATCCTGTTGCACAAAGGACCTGAAGCTTTTGCTCTGGTGGCAGTATTGATGGCAAGCTTGAAAAAAAGATGGGTTTTTGTCTTGTTGGTGATCTTTGCTTTTGCTTCTCCCATGGGAATGGTTTTGAGCAATTACATGTATGAAAGCAATATTCTGGGCAGGGAAGGCTTAAATGTCTTTTATGGCATGGTGGCGGGAGGATTTCTCCATATCTCTACTACTATATTTTTTGAAAGTAGTCCTGACCACAGGTTTTATCTGAACAAAGTACTGATCAGTATTCTAGCTTTTGGGTTGGCTGTTTTGCTGGAAATGCTTATCTGACAAATTTTGGCAGTTTGGTATCATCATTAAATTTTTTGCCAGAAATAGATTCATTTGCTGTTTGGGTGCTTTTTCAGCCCTAAATGTTATATTTTAGCCTGATTGATTGGAGGGGAGATAGATTAAGGAAATTCATTTTCCATTTCTCGAATACCCCAAAAATTCAGTACTAAAAAAACATTGATGAAATCTAATTTTAGGCTCTTGTCTTCCATTTTTCTAACCTTACTCTTTTTTAGGGTTCAGGCGCAGGATTCATTGAGGATAGAATCCTTTTCTGCTTTAGATGAAGCCAACGAAATAGACGACAGCTACAATCCCATTATTTTTAAGCTGAATGATTCGGGGTCAAGGTACATCAGGTTTATGATCTGGAATCAGCTTTGGATAAGGCAAACTGAAAACAATCCCGGAACCCTCGGTGTCGATGGTTTGCCTAGGAAAAATACGACAGACATAGGCCTAAGGCGCGCCAGGTTTTTGACATATGCTCAAGTTTCACCCCGTGTCCTTTTTTTGGCACACTTGGGGATCAATAACCAAACCTTTGTCAATGGTGGTGTCCCGGCTGGAGGGAATTCAGGAAATGCAGGCAACTTACCTGTGACCACCAATCCGAGTACGGGTTCCAATACCTTAGATGCCAATTCTTCAAAAAAGCCCCAACTGTTTTTTCATGATATCTGGACTGAATTTGAGATTTCTAATTCTCTGTTTATAGGCGCAGGTTTGCATTATTGGAACGGAATTTCAAGACTCAGTAGTCAGGGAACGCTAAACCTTTTGGCATTGGATGCCCCTATATTCAATTGGCCATTGATCGAATTGACAGACCAATTTGCAAGGCAATACGGAATCTACGCCAAGGGTCAGGTAGGAAAGTGGGATTATAGGGTCGCCCTTAATAAACCCTTCAGCGTAGGCGAAGGAGGAACTTTTGATGAATCCACCAACCGTCCCATGGCTGCCAATGTCGCCAATGACAACTGGGCTACGCAAGGCTATATTGCTTACCAGTTTTTTGAAAAGGAAAATAACAAGCTGCCGTTTTTTGTAGGGACTTATCTTGGTACCAAAAAAGTGTTTAACCTCGGGGGAGGTTGGCATCACCATCCCGGTGCTACTACATCGGTGGATAGCAACGGCTCGGTCAATACCCACAACATCTCGCTATGGAGTATCGATGGCTTTTTGGAACTTCCTCTCAGTGTAGAAAAAGAAACTGCCCTCACTGCTTATGCTGTCTATTACACTTATGATTTTGGCCCCAATTATCTCAGAAATATCGGTATCATGAATGTGGGGTTAGGGCCTGGTACAAGCCAAAATGGTCCAGGAAATGCACAGCCCACCATAGGGACAGGGAATATTTTTTATTTTCAGACAGGATACCTACTTCCAAAAGATATTTTGGGGAATAAGGGAAAATTACAGCCATATGGTACTTTGAGTCACAAAAGATTTGAGTTCTTTGAGGAAGGCAGCTGGCAATATGACCTGGGCATGAATTATTATATCGATGGACAGCTAGCCAAGCTGACATTTCAATACAGCAACAGGCCGATTTTCGAAAACTACTTAAACATCGGTTCAGCAGGGGAATTTATTCTACAAACCCACATTTTCTTATAAACCTATCATCTGAAAAAATACTATGCCCGACAACAAACAAAAAATGAAAGCTTACTGGAAAAAGAACCTCATGACCCTTCTTTTTCTGCTCCTGATCTGGTTTACTGTTTCCTTCGGATTTGGGATACTCCTTGTAGATCAATTGAATGCCATCAAAATCGGCGGCTTCAAACTTGGTTTCTGGTTTGCGCAACAGGGATCTATCTACGTCTTTGTGATCTTGATATTCGTGTATGTCTACCGCATGAATAAGCTCGACAAAGAATTTGATGTCAATGAAGAATAGTCAATCCAAAAAATCCCAACACTCATGGAAATATTAACCTGGACATATATACTTGTCGGACTTTCATTTGCATTGTATATCGGCATCGCCATCTGGACCCGAGCGGGATCCACAAAAGAATTTTATATCGCTGGTGGGGGGGTCTCTCCCCTAGCCAATGGCATGGCAACAGCTGCCGACTGGATGTCGGCCGCATCATTTATTTCGATGGCCGGCATCATCTCTTTTGCAGGATATGACGGTTCGGTTTATTTGATGGGCTGGACAGGAGGATACGTTTTGCTCGCTTTGCTTTTAGCGCCTTACCTGAGGAAATTCGGAAAATTCACCGTTCCTGATTTTGTGGGTGACAGGTATTATTCCAACAAAGCCCGTGTAGTGGCAGTCATTTGTGCGCTGTTTATTTCTTTTACCTATGTAGCAGGCCAAATGCGTGGTGTCGGAATTGTGTTTTCAAGATACCTTGAAGTGGACATCAATACAGGCGTCATTATCGGGATGTGCATCGTTTTTTTCTATGCCGTTTTGGGAGGAATGAAAGGAATCACTTACACGCAAGTAGCACAATATTGCGTTTTGATTTTCGCTTACATGGTTCCGGCCATATTCGTTTCTATGCAATTGACAGGCAATCCTATTCCGCAACTCGGTCTGGGAAGTACTTTGGCAGATGGCACGCACCTTTTGGACAAATTGGATGGGGTATTGACGGAATTGGGATTTGCAGCTTATACTTCCGGAAGGAAAGGTATGGTGGATATGTTGGCTATCACCCTCGCCCTAATGGTGGGAACTGCAGGACTTCCACATGTGATTGTCCGTTTTTTTACTGTCCCAAGGGTAAAAGATGCAAGGTTATCTGCAGGATATGCCTTGGTCTTTATAGCAATTTTATACACCACCGCTCCGGCGATTGCCGCATTCGGCATTTACAATGCCATTGATACAGTTGCTGAAAAACCCATAAACGACCTTCCTGAATGGGTTGGCAACTGGCAAAAAACAAACCTCATTGTGGTGGAGGACAAAAACGGCGACGGGATCGTGCAGTATGTAGCGGACAAGGAAGCCAATGAACTGACCATCGACAAGGATATCATGGTACTTGCCAATCCGGAGATTGCGCAGCTTCCAAACTGGGTAGTCGGTCTTGTAGCTGCCGGCGCTATGGCTGCGGCGCTATCCACAGCCGCAGGTCTTTTGCTCGTAATTTCCACTTCTGTATCGAGGGACTTGTTCAGAACATTTAGACCAGAAATGTCAGAAAAAAATGAGCTGAGGATTGCCCGAATCTCAGCTGGAGGCGCGGTGGTATTGGCAGGATATTTTGGGGTAAATCCTCCCGGTTTTGTGGCGGAAGTTGTTGCCTTCGCCTTTGGTTTGGCTGCAGCATCGTTTTTTCCTGTAATCATCATGGGAATCTTTTCTTCCAGGATAAATAAGGAAGGGGCTATAGCGGGTATGGTTTCGGGCCTCGTCTTCACATTGGCTTATATCATTTTCTTCAAATTCATCAGTCCGGAATTGAATAATGCCGACCATTGGTGGTTTGGGATTTCACCTGAAGGAATTGGTTCAATTGGAATGCTGCTTAATTTTGTGGTGTGTTTTATTGTTTCAAAATTCACTCCTGCACCTCCACAAAATGTACAGGACATGATCCAGGAAATCAGAATCCCTAGGGGCGCAGGCGGCGCTGTAGACCATTGATTCATCATACAAAACAGAAATAAACCGATAGACCGAATTTGCAAAAAATTACTGCTATAAAACTTCAATTGAATTAACTTAGGCCTAGCATTGGGAAAGTCTTTTCCGGCTTTGATCGGCAATATTTGGTATGAAAGTCCAGAATTTGAATAATCAGCAATAACCTAAAAACATAAAACCATGAGTGATAGAATCCATACCCTGAGTGGGTACTTCTATGAATATCAAAAGTCAGTCACCGAACCTGAAAGTTTCTGGGCTAGGATCGCCGACTCTTTCCATTGGAAAAAAAGATGGGACAAAGTCTTGAAATGGAACTTTGAAGAACCTAACGTGCAGTGGTTTGTCAACGGTAAACTGAATATCACAGAGAATATTTTTGAAAAAAACCTTTTTGCCTATGGTGACCGGACTGCTATCATCTGGGAACCAAGTGAACCTGGTGAAGAGGTCCGGAAACTTTCCTATAAAGAACTTTACCATCAGGTATGTCAATTTTCAAATGCACTGAAATCCAAAGGGATCCAAAAAGGTGACCGGGTGATTATCTATATGCCAATGATTCCTGAGGCCGCGATTGCGATGCTTGCCTGTGCAAGGATAGGAGCGATCCACTCCGTAGTTTTTGCGGGATTCAGTGCCAATGCACTTACAGACCGGATTATTGACAGTGGAGCAAAAGCAATTTTGACCTCTGACGGAAACTTTAGGGGCAATAAAAAAATAGGCATCAAAGCCATCGTCGATGAAGCTTTGGAAAAAGCCTCAGTCGAAACCGTGATCGTATGCAAGCGTACCGGACAGGACGTAACTATGAAAGAGGGACGGGATTATTGGTGGAATGAGGTCATCGAAGGTGAAAAGGATAGTAATGTAGCAGAGGAAATGGACAGTGAGGATCCTCTCTTTATCCTTTACACCTCCGGTTCGACAGGTAAGCCAAAAGGAGTGGTCCACAGTACTGCAGGGTATATGGTATATACCAAATATTCTTTTGAAAACGTGTTTCAATATTCTCCGGGAGATGTGTATTGGTGTACTGCTGATATCGGTTGGATTACAGGACATTCTTATATCGTCTACGGCCCTTTGTTGGCCGGTGCGACCACGCTGATGTTTGAAGGTGTACCGACTTATCCTGATCCGGGAAGATTTTGGGCAGTCATAGAAAAACATAAAGTCAACCAATTCTATACAGCCCCGACCGCTATCAGGGCATTACAGGCTTATGGCACAGACCCCATTGCTCCTTATAATCTTGATTCGCTAAAAGTATTGGGTTCTGTTGGTGAACCCATCAATGAGGAAGCCTGGAGGTGGTATTACAATCACATTGGCCAATCAAGATGTCCGATCGTGGATACTTGGTGGCAGACTGAGACAGGGGGAATTTTGGTTTCTCCTATCGCAGGCATTACCCCGACCAAACCCGCATTTGCTACTTTGCCACTTCCGGGAATCCAATTGGCCATCGTCGATCCGGAAGGGAATGAACTGACCGGGAATTCAGTGGAAGGAAACCTTTGTATCAAATTCCCTTGGCCATCGATGATCCGAACTACTTGGGGAGATCATGAGCGTTGCAAGCAGACTTATTTCTCTACTTATAAAGGAATGTACTTTACCGGTGACGGTGTCAAAAGAGACCACGACGGCTACTACCGTATCCTTGGCCGCGTCGATGATGTGATCAATGTATCAGGTCACAGGATGGGAACAGCTGAAGTCGAAAACGCCATCAACGAACATCCTTTGGTCATCGAATCTGCAGTAGTCGGATATCCACACGATGTCAAAGGACAGGGCATCTATGCTTATGTGATCTGCGACATGTCGCATAGGACTGAAGAAAACCTGATCAATGAAATCAAGGAAACTGTCAGCAAAATCATAGGCCCAATAGCCAAGCCTGACAAAATCCAGATAGTGCCAGGATTGCCAAAAACCCGTTCCGGTAAAATCATGCGTAGGATTTTACGAAAAGTGGCAGAAGGAAGCACCGACAATATGGGAGATACCTCCACCCTTCTCGATCCGGATGTAGTCACAAAGATTATTGAAGGGAGAAAATAAAAGAAGACTTAAGATATGAGACTTTAGACATGAGATTTGATTCTGGGGAGAATAGATTTTCTCCTACAAACAAGGATTCGCAAATTTCAACAGGTTTAGTCTCACATCTTGGGTCTCATGTCTTTTGTCTAAATAAATGACCAACGTCATCGTCAACCGCGTCAAGGAATTCCTGAAAAGGTTTCCTCCTTTCACTTTTCTCAATGAAACTTCATTGGGATTGGTGGCAAAAGGCGTGGAAGTGAAATACTTTGCTCAAGGGGAATATTTATTCCATCAAGGAGATCCTGCGCAAGATTTCTTTTTTGTGCTGAAAGAAGGTTCAGTCCAACTCACAGAAAACAAGGAAGGGAAAGATCGTGTAGTCGAAGTCTGCGATGAAGGAGATGTATTTGGAGTATTGGCTTTGCTTGGCAAAAGACCCTATATCCTAAATGCCCAAGCCACTGAAGACAGTCTAATCTATGCTGTGCCTGTGGCTATTTTTGAAAAAATACTGAATGAAAACAGCAGAGTAAGTCTCTACTTTGCAGCAGGATTTGCATCAGGGCAGGTTGTCATCCGAACTGACCTATCGCAATCCCAAAAAGCTAGGAAAGATTTCACAGAATTGTCAAAAGACAATGGATTGATGATTTTCAGCGGTCAATCGGATTTAAATTTTTCCATAGATGTCCTGACTTGCCCAAAAGGAACTCCGATCTCAAAGGCTGTCGAAAGGATGGCTGACAAAAGTGTAGGCTCCATCGTGGTAGTCGACGAAAATCAATTTCCCCTAGGAATCATCACAGACAAAGATCTCCGAAACAGGCTGGTGGCCAAGAAAAAAAGTTATGATACGCCTGTCGAAGACCTGATGACTTCGCCTGTCATGACCAAGTCCAAGGAAGCGGGATTTTCAGACCTATACCTGACCATGATCAAAAACAGGTTGCATCACCTGATCTTCACCGAGGATGGCAGCCTGGAAAGTAAGGTTACAGGCATTCTTTCTGACCATGACATTTTACTTTCCCAAGGAAATAGTCCCGCGGTTTTGATCAATGCCCTGATGAATACCTGGGAGGTGGCGGAAATAGCCAAAACCCGAAACAGGGCTGAACGGCTTTTAAAATACTATTTAGAAAATGAGGTGGCCATTGATTTTGTGGCAAATATCATTTCTGAAATCAACGACATCATCATCCAACGTGCGGTACAGCTTGCAGTCAAAAAGCACAGCCCAAATTATCCTGAAGCTTCCAAAGTGAAGTTCTGTTTTTTGTCCATGGGAAGCGAAGGAAGAGAAGAGCAGTTGCTTCGAACCGACCTTGACAATGCCATTGTATTTGAAGATGTGCCAGAAGAAAATTTTGAAGATACGCATGCCTATATGCTGTTGATTGCCCAAGAAGTGATTGAAACATTGTTTGTTTGTGGCTTTCAGGCTTGCCCCGCAGACATGATGGCCAACAATCCCAAATGGTGCCAACCTCTATCGGTTTGGAAATCTTATTTCTCGGATTGGATCCTGACTCCCAACCAACAGGCATTGTTGAATGCCACTATATTCTTTGACTTTAGGCCGGTATTAGGGCATAAAAAATTGGCTGAGGAACTGACCGAACATATTTATCAAGAAATTGCCGGAAGGACAATTTTTTTAAATTTCCTGGCTAAAAATGCCTTGCTCAATCCCCCGCCTTTGGGGTTCTTCCGAAATTTTTTGGTTGAAAAATCCGGGGAGCAAAAAGATAAATTTGACATCAAGCTCCGTGCAATGATGCCTTTGGCCGATATGGCAAGGCTATTGGTACTCAGTCATCGTGTTGTCGGCATCAATAATACTTTCAAGCGGTTTGAAAAACTGGCAGAGCTTGAACCCAATTACACTGAGCTCCTTGTCGAGGCTGGCAAAGCTTATGAAATCCTCATGCGGATGAGGGCAATTGAGGGATTGAAATCCGGCAATTCAGGTAGGTACATCAACCCTGAAGACTTGGGAAAACTGCAAAGGCAAATGCTGAAGAATACTTTTGCCCCCATAGATGAACTGCAGAAAATAATGCGGATCCGGTTTCAATTGGACTATTTCACAAACTGATATGGGTTGGCTGGATTTTTTGTTTGGAAAAAAAATACCCAAATCTTCATTTGTGGAAGCCTATGAGTCTGGTTTTGAGAGAAAAATACCTTCCATCAGACCTGTGACTCAATTGACTTTTGCTGTGATGGATACTGAGACCACAGGCTTCAACCCCAAAACTGACCATGTCATTTCTTTTGGCGCCATCAAACTCAAAGGATACAACATACAGGTGTCCTCTTGCATGGAGAGGTACTTGGATGTACCCGTGCATAACAGGGAATCAGTCAAAGTCCATGAAATTATTTATCCTGTATACACTTCCCCAACCAAAGATTTTGCTTTGGATTTATTGGAGTATGTGAAGAATGACATCATTGTCGGTCACCATATCGGTTTTGATTTGATGATGTTGGAAAAAGTCTTAAGCCCTTTCGGTTTCAACCGATTTTTGAATCCCGTCATTGACACCAAATACCTCGCCATGAGGCTGGAAAAAGGGCCACACTTTGATCAAAAAAATGCCAACAAAGAGGAATATTCCCTTGATGCTTTATGTACGCGGTTCGGGATTGCATTGGACGACAGACACACGGCAGCAGGTGATGCTTTCCTGACTGCACAGCTGTTGATGAAGCTTCTCAAAATAGCCGAAACAAAGGGGATAAAGGATTTTGGGGGATTGATGAGGTAGGGAAAATTCAAATAATAGAATTTATAAAATCAGAGGGTAATAATACTGGTAATGAAACTCTGCTAGATTTGTAATCTTTTATATTTCTCGTTACAAAATAATCTGCTCCATGATGTAGTGCGGTAAAATATTGAACCGCATCTTCCTTATCATTAAATCCTGAATTTAGACTTTCTAAAATGACTTGTTTACCGCAACTTATCACTTCACAACTCGAAATAAATTCTGTCAATTTGTAAAGCCCATCTTCAATTTTTTTTATCTCTAAAGTCAGGTAAATAAGATTTGCGATACAACTTTCAGAAATTAAAAGAACAATTTGATCTTTGGCTTTGAGCTCAATCAATTTAATTGAATCAAAAAAATGTGGTTCCCTTTTGGATATGATATCAAAAGCAACGTCTGTATCCAAAAAAACTTCAGGCAAACTTCCTTTTAACATGTTCTTGGATTAAAGTTTTGTCATCAAAATCGGAAGTGGTTTGGCTTGTCTCAAGTTTTTGCAAAAGTCTTTCTGCGGCTTTTTGTGATTCAGTCTTAATATTATTTTCTCCCTCCTCTTCAAACATTTTCTCAAACATCTCAGACACAGAAATTCCTTTGGATTTAGCTTTCCTTTTAGCCAACTCTATTATGCTACTCTTGACTGTCAATGTTAACTTCGTTTTCATTTTTACACGTGTTTATACAAATATACGTATTCGGCTTAAATTTTAAACTGTAACCTGAATTCTATCTAAGGTATTCACTCACTTTCTCTTTAATTGCTCGTTGGACTGCTTCCCAAGTTTGGCCTTTGAGACTGACGGGATTTTCACTTTCCTCTGCATCTCCGAAATATGTGATTGCCTGTGGAACAGTGATCAGGAGATTTTGGGTACTGTATTTTTCTTTATGAAACATTACAAAATCAGCTACAGTGTAATGTTTGAGCAGTTCGGCAATATCCCAAAAATCTTTCTTTTTGCCCCTTCCCAATATTGCCTGAACTTTCATGGCAATGATGTCTTCAGTCGAAAAAAAACGGACACCATCAATGGTAATTATAGGTCGTATGATCGGATGGGGATGTCGGATAATATCTACTTTTATATCTTGGATATAGCAAAAGATACCAAAATGGGGAGGTTTTTCCTCCAAAATAAAATCACCTCCAAACTCTCTTGTCAAAGCTTCACTGACAATTATATTTTCAAACTTTTCATGGGAAAATAAATCCAAATCAACAGATATCCTATGGCCATATAGCAATGATAGGGCAGTGCCTCCCACCAAAGAAAATCCCTTTAGCTCAGGAATTTTCATCAATGAATTTAGTATGGAAAAAGTCCGGGGTTCGACTGTCTCAAGACGTAGCATCTGAAAGCTGTGATGGGTTTATCAATAACGGCTGCTGCCAGGTACATCCTGGTTTCAGGTAGGAATTTTGCATTCAACAGTACAACTGTAATCTTCTCATCACCATAATACCTCCTGCAATTCCTGATGTCATCGACGTCTCCTCGCTCAAAAACCCGTTCGATGATGAAGTTGGCTTTGGCATCATAGTCCAACTTATCGAAGTCCACATCCCAAAAAATGCGTCTATGAAATATTGGTTTTGGTTTTTCTGTCATATTTAAAGGTATAACAACAGTTAGTTTTTACTAAATTTAACAAGATAAATTTCAATTTAAATGCCCAAAATTTACGAATATTTAGGAATCATTTTTTTCTTTTATTCCAATGACCATAATCCCATCCATGTGCATGGGCAAAAAGGTGAATTTGAATCAAAAGCAAATTTTATTATTGAAAATGGCGAAATTGTAGAAATTGAAATTGTAAATATCAAAGGAAAAAAGCCACTAAAAGACAAGGATTTACTAAATTTCAAAATATTCGTATCAACATACCACTTCCAGATTGCTGATAAATGGAAAGCGTATTTTAAAGAAAACAAAAAAGTAAAATTTGAGGTAATCAACAGAATCAAATGAAAGTATCTGATATCCATATCGAATATGCTGTCAAAACCATAAGAGTGGTAGAAGCCAACTATTTGAATGAATACATCATCACTGTAAATTTCAGTGACGGAACATCGCAAAGTATAGATTTTGAAGATTTTCTCAAGCATTCCCGGCATCCGGAAATCCGAAAATACCTTGATAAAAAATCTTTCCGTTCTTTTTCCATTGTCAATGGCAATTTAAATTGGAATGACTTTGACATGATTTTTCCAATATCCGATTTATATGAAGGGAAAATCACTTGATTTCCTTCAACTTCACTTCCATCTGCCCTATTACCTTCAAGTATATCCTCACATCTTCATCCGTATTGTAAATTCCCTCCAAATCCAAAGTTGGATTTTTGACTTGAAATGTAGCGAAGTCCGTCTCAAAGAATCCCTGTTGCTCCATTTCCCTCCTTGCTGCTCTAAGAAAATCCCCCACAGGATAAGCGCCCATTTTCTTGATTTGATTGATGATTTTCCTCTTCTTCAGCCTGATGCCGATATTGGCCATGCCATTGTCTGACTTGACATCAAACTCCGGTTCATCGAATCGGAGTGATTCAGTTTCGGTATCAAAAACAGGCTTGCCTGCAAAATACATCTTGCCTTTGATTTCTCTTTTCCCTTTGCGGATTCCGGTAAAATCCATCGACAACAATGTCTTGTCTCCATATTTCTGGGTTTTGAGGTTGGTAGGCATCATGTCCGTCTTGCTATCCAATCTGATGGTTTTGCCTGACATTTCATTGTTAAGGTAGCCATCCAAATCTTCATAACTGAGAATCAATGGAAGAATCAATTCTAATTTGTTCTCTTTATTTTCGTTGAAATCAATATCGGGCAAAGGGGATTTTGGCACAATAGGTTTTGATCCGATTTTGGAAACCACCTCCCCTTCCATTCCAAGGTACAATATCAGTTTTTGGTCTAGGGTAATCTCATCCCTAACTTTCAACTTGTTTGGAACGCTGAAAAAATGAACTTCCAAACCATCCTGCTCGATGGTATAGGGCTCTGAAAATACATCCCAAGTTTCTTGGGCGATGTTTTTGAAATCAAACTGGCTGAGATTCGCCGCCGACAGCTGATTGTCCAATACAGTTTGAAGCTGGCTTTTGACTACTTTATCCAGATCGATCTCAAATCCCAACAAATTGTATTTCATGGAGCGGCCCCAGTTTTCGATTTGGAGGTTTTTGATCCCCAAATCCCAATTGCTGCTTATTTCCGGTATAAAGCTGATTTCAGGACTGATATTTTCATTAAATGGGAAGTTGGTCGACAAGACCTGGCCAAATACTTTCTTTTCAATCTTCAGGTCTCCTCTGAGATTTATGGGGATTTTTACACGAATAGTATTATTTTCCAGACCTGTCAGTGCAATTTTCCCCGTCCTGGTCACATCGATATCCGTAGTAAGCCCGCTTCCTATTGGTAATCCTTTTTCGGCGAAAAGCTTGCTGTTCCAATCTTTGTTGAGGTTGCTTTCAATATAAGAAAGCGGAATTTCAATGGGGACATTGACTTTAGAGATGGCTTGGGGAAGTTCTCGGTGGGAAGTTGCAGGAGGCCGCTCCGGCTTGATGCTCTTACAGGCGGAGAATGCAAAAATTAAAATACAGATTGGTATGAGTTTTTTTGAAAACATGTCAGAATATATAGTAAGGCTTTAAAGATAACAGCCAATCAATTTGCTTATTGCTGCAAGGATCGTCCAAAATTTTTGAAATTGGAGTTTCCCCTGCCGAATTTAGCAAATGCGTAATTGTTGAAGGAACTAATTTCAAATGAAATTACTTTTGGGTTTGAAAGTTTAATAACATTTAAGATATGGATTGGAATATATTGGAAAACTTATCCCAATTGGATGAAATCAAGGAGAAAAGCGGTGAGAAACCGGTGTTGATTTTCAAGCATTCTACCAGATGTTCGGTGAGTAGCATGGCTTGGGACAGACTAAAAAGAAACTGGAAAAAAGAAGATGCTGAAAAAGTTACTCCTTACTTTTTGGATCTGATCCGTCACAGGGAAATTTCAAATCAAATTGAAAAGGAATTTAATATCTACCACGAATCCCCGCAGGTAATTCTGGTCAAAGCCGGTAAAGCGGTATATGACAACAGCCATATGGGCATCAGCTATGGGGATATTATGGGGAGGGTTTAAACTCTAATTCAACCTTTATCAACCTGCAGGAAAGTATTTTTTAAAACCTATTGATATTAGTTGATATTTGATATTCATTGATATTGGCATGAATATTTAGATTTTTTTTGGAATCGGAGAAGTGGGATTTTCTAAATGCGCTAATATCCCCCTGACGATCAGAAACTGGGCGATGATATACGTGCCCATGACAATCACCCCTGACTCGGGGAAGGGTTTGAAAAACATATTGATAGCCAAAACCCCATCGGAAATCATGAAAAACATTCCTCCTAGAAATACCTGCCAGAAACTGGCAGGGTTTGTCTTTTTGTAGCGTTCCCTAGCCGTGGTCGCCATCATGACGATGACAATCAGGTAAATCACTACCGGGATTTTCATTGGTCCAAGTCCGGGATTGATCAGAAAATAAACCATAGCTGCCAGGATATAAATCGGGAGGTTTACAAAAAACAGATGGATAAAGTTGACTTTGCCAAGCGCAAAGGGATTGGTTTGGGCTATTTTAAATCCAACGATGTAACAGATGTGGGCCATAAGGAATGCACCCAATCCATAAAGGAACAAATCCGGAAACATCAGGAGCACATCTCCCAACCAGGAAAAAATCAAAGCAGCACTGATGCTTTTTCTTAAAATTGTTCCTTTGATGTTTTTGCTGGAAAAAATAAAGAATCCCCATAAGGCAAATATTATCAATGGCTTGGTAAATATTCTGGAAGAAAATTCTCCATTTGCGGTAAAAACTATGTCAAGAATACCCGCAAACAGGAATAAATAAAGCCAAAGTATGTTTTTGTTTTTCATAAGAACCAAATTTTTTCATTGCTAAATATACCCAAGTTATATACTTATATTCTGACATTTCATCTATTATACTACTTCTCTCTCTTCTTAATATTATTTTAACATTGACTTAAGTGTCAAAATACAACTCCTTTGAAAATAACATGAACTGCATTAAAATGTAACGAAATACAAAAAGTAGGTTAAAAATAAAACCTCCTCTGGATTTTAATGTTATGAATTTGTTAAGTAAACTTGTGAAAATTTGTTAAAACTTAACAATTTCAAAAAAAAATCCTTGCCCATCTCCCATACATTTGTATCGGAAAAATAACCAGCTCCAAATTTTATAATTTCAATTTTCCACAAAAAACAAAAATTATGAGGCAATCATTACTTAAGAGTTTATTTGCAGTGATCATGCTTGTATTTGCTACAGGTATTGCTTTCTCGCAAGGGGTATCTACCTCCAGTATGTCTGGCCGGGTAGTGGACAACAGCGGGGAAACCCTTCCCGGCGCCAATGTTGTGGCCACACACATGCCTTCAGGTACAAGGTATGGTGCAGTGACCAATATTGAAGGAAGATACACCATCCCAGGTATGAGGGTTGGCGGACCTTACTCAGTTACAGTATCTTTTATCGGTTTTGAAACACAGACTGTAGAAGGCGTATTTTTGAGTTTGGGTATTGCAGCCAACGTCAATGTCACCATGTTGGGTGATGGGGAAGAATTGGCGGAAGTAGTAGTAACCGGTGACAAAAACGCAGTATTCAGTTCAGACAGAACAGGTGCTACCACTGCTATCGGTAACGAAACCATCAACAAATTACCAACTATTTCACGTAGAATCGGTGATTTCACACGATTGACTCCACAGGCAAACGGAAGTTCTTTTGGTGGTCAGGACAGCAGATTGAACAACATCACTGTCGATGGTTCTTACTTCAACAACTCTTTCGGACTTGGTAGCCAGCCAGGTGACAGAACAGGTGTGTCTGCTATCTCGTTGGATGCGATT
>NZ_CDSBKL010000017.1:0-24314 GCF_977115555.1 Aquiflexum sp. | reverse complement strand
AAATCCTATACACTTTTTATTGTTGTGACAGTATTTTGTATTTTGAAGGTAGGTTCATTTATAATAATCCCTTTGGTTTGGGGTGTTTTCTTTTCATTTTCCTTATATCCTATTTCAAATTGGTTTGAGGAAAAAAGACTTCCCAGAGGTTTTGCCATTTTTTTGACCATTTTCTTGATTTCAGGCATTGCTCTATTGGTTTTCTATACCCTACTCAATCAAGTTTTCAATTTAATTTTGGAAATACCTGAAATCAGTGATTCATTCAATACCAAGATTTCTACCTACTTTACAGACCTTGCTGGTCTTGTTGGTATGGATACAGAAACGATCCCTGGGATAAGTGATTTCATCACTCCCTCAAACCTCAATGCGACCCTTTTAGAAACTGGAAAATCCTTGGCGCTTGTTGGAATTATTCCCTTATTTATCTTTTTGATGCTTTATTACACTGATTTTTTTATGGAGTTTTTCAAAAAAATATCCGGAGATGATAATAATTCCATTTTGACTTGGATCCAAGATTCCGGCAAAGTCATTCAGTCTTATTTGGTGGGAATGACGATCGTCACCGGTATAGTATCGGTCATGTCCGGAATATTTTTTTATTTTATAGGGATCAAATACTTTGTGCTTTTTGCAGTATTGATTGCAGTAATGAACCTGATTCCATATATAGGGGTAATCATTAGCTCTCTTTTGGTAGTACTTTATGTTTTGTTGACAACAGATAGCCTGTTTTATCCGATTTTCACCATGTTTGTGCTTTGGATTATTCAATTGACAGAAAACAATTTGATTACACCTGTGATAGTAGGTTCAAAAGTTAAGGTCAATACAATGGTAGTGATATTGGCAATTTTGGTTGGAGGAAGCTTATGGGGTGTTTCAGGAATGATTTTATTTATTCCACTGATGGGTGTGCTAAAAATCACCCTTGACCGTATTCCGTCTTTGGAACCTTTTGGCTATCTGCTTGGTGATAAATTTCCGGTAAATGAGAAAAAAGAAAATTATTGGAAAATCTTGGTCAGAAAGGTCAAAAACAAAAAAGAGGCTTAAAAGCCTCTTTTTTGTTTTTGTGCGCACGAGAAGACTCGAACTTCCACACCCAAGGGCGCTGCCACCTGAAGACAGTGCGTCTACCAATTTCGCCACGTGCGCATCAATAATAAGTCGGGGTGGCAGGATTCGAACCTACGACCTCCACATCCCAAATGTGGCGCGATACCGGGCTACGCTACACCCCGAAATAAAGGATTCTTTTCTTCCTTTGCAGAGAGTGGGGGATTCGAACCCCCGGTACGGAATTACCCGTACGACAGTTTAGCAAACTGCTGGTTTAAGCCACTCACCCAACTCTCTTTTTAACCTTTCTTAAACCTAGGCTTCTTTTTTGATTTAAGAGATGCAAATATAAATGATAATTCATTAGATAAACAAAACTGGAATATCATTATATGACAGCTAAGAGTCGTGAATTGATGAGGGACTGATTAAGCCATTGACTTTCAATCAGAAAAATATAATTGATAAAAATTAATATGTTCCATTTTCCTCGAGGAAATTATAGAATCATGTCTTTCTTAGATATTTGAAGACTTGACCTGCTGATTTTTTTAGCTAAATGCCATCGTTTTTGGAGGAAATGGATTAATCATTTTAAGAAATGCCCTCAATGATATGATTGAATGAACTTAATTCATGAATTAAAATGGGTAGTTTGTAAAGGAAAATTGTTATTTAATACAATTTTTTTTTAAATACTACAGAAATAATTTCTAAGTAATTTATTGTGATTTCTATAAATTAAAATGAAGTTTATTAATGAATATTCACTTTTCCTAAATCTTTTATAGTGTATTGATTTTCAGTTTTTTAATCCATTTGGTTTATGTTTTTTGGGAAATGAGTATATTGCGGTCCTTTAAAAAAGATCGATTCATCTCGCAGTTTCGTCACAAGATCACCCCAAAGTTTCAAATCCCAATGGTTCAAATCAAAGAAATAAAGGAATTGCTGCCTTCTTTCCTTAAGGATTCGAATAGCCTTTTGGTGAGTGTATTGGATTTGGAAGGAGATGTAATCCATTCTAATCCCAGATTTCGAGAATTTTTTAGCTTAGGAAATATTGAGAGTCTGATTTTTTTTGAATTATTCAATGAATTCCAAAAGGAAGAAATAGAACCTCTTATTTCGGAATTGATCGGTAAACCAAATGATGTAGTTCTTTATTCCCAGAGTCTTTTTAACAGCTTGGTTTCTTGGGAATTTTCAGTTTTAAAAAACCCCGAAGGTGATTTTCTGGGAATTTTGGGTGTAGGGAGCGTCAAGAATGAATCAGAGTATCTTTCGAATGAAATTGGATATCAGGTCAATGTAGATTCTGATATTTATTTTCAGTTGAACAGTGATTGGGAAATCCAATTTGCCAATAAACTTGCTGAATCATTTTTCGGAACTTCTATGAATGAATTTATCAATAAGAAGATCTGGCAAGTTTTTCCTGACCCCAAGATTTATGAGTATGCTTTGCAGTTTAAAAAGGCCAAAGAATCAGAATCTATTACGGTCATTGAGGATTTTATTTCTGAAAGCGGCAGGTGGTATCAGATTATCATCCATCCGAGAATTGGTTGGATGGATATCTATTTTAAAGATGTGTCAGAAGTTCAGCTACTAGGCCACGAACTTGGACGTCTGGATTCTACTTTGGATACGATTATGAATAATTCAGACCAAAGTTATTTTTTGATGAGTCAGGATTTGAGAATGATGAGATTCAATGACAAGGCCTTAGACCAAGTAAGAAAATATTCTGACAAGGAATTAAAAGAAGGTCAGAAGTTCCTCCATTTTTTACTTCCCGGGATGGAAGAGAAAGTACTGTCCAACCTCGAAGACATCATTGCCGGAAAACACATATCATTTGAACAACCGATTTTTTATGTAGAAACTATGGAAGAGAGGTTGTTTAAACATGACTTTTTTCCTATTAGAAACCTGAATAAAAAAGTTATTGGGTTCATTTACACCAATAAGGACATCCACGATAGTCATGCTATTCTTGGAAGACTTAAGGAACAAAATCATGTCTTAAAAGAGATTTTATATTCCCAATCGATCGTCTTAAGGTCTCCATTGTCTTCTATTCTTGGTTTGCTTGAATTAATGGATAAAAAGCAGTTAGATAAAGAAAATCAAAAATACCTTTCTTATATGAAAGTATTGGCGGAGGACCTGGATCAGATTATCCGAAAAAACACCAAAACCATCAACGAATCTGATTCAATTTGATTTGTTTTTCGATCAAAACAATTCTTTAAAACAAGATGTTGTTTTACTAAGACGATCAAATGACTTAGGTAATGAAGGAAGTATTCAAAGAAATCAAAATTGAGAATGGTTGGCATCCGGCAGATGAAAATTCAAATGGAAATGTTGAAAGCTTTTTAATTAAGGATGGCCTTTTTATCCGGAACAAAGGGAATCTTGTTAAAGTAAAGTGGATAGATATCCTGTGGCTTAAAGGAGATGGTAATTATACAACCCTTGTCACCCGGACTCAGGTTTTTTCCCTTCGAAACATCCTGAAAGAATTTGAATCTGTACTTCCTATTGAAGAGTTTTTCAGAATCCATAAAAGCTATATAGTCCGCTTGGATGAAATCAAAAGTATCAATCCTAGAGAAGTCATAATAGGGAATGATTCTGTGCCGGTGGGAAGGACTTATTTTCAAGACCTGATCAACGGAATTAAAAAACTTGGGTCAAGCGGGGGAGATTGATTTTGTATCATTTCAATTTCCCCATAATAAACTGCTGTCTCCATAACTCAAAAACCTATAGTCATTTTTTAAAGCTTCGTTGTATATTTTTCTCCAGTTCCCCTTCGTAAATGCAGCTACCAAAAGAATCAAAGTAGAGGAGGGTTGGTGGAAATTTGTCACCAATGCATCACATACTTTGAAATCATATCCCGGCATGATCATTATTTCAGTGGATCCGGTTATCTCATTCAGATCTTTTTCCTTCATATATTCCAAAATTGCACTGAAACTCTCTCTTCTTTCAGGCAATATTTCAAAGTCAGAATAGGGATAAAGTTTAGGGATTTCAAACAAAGTTTTTCCCTCAAGTTTCACCATTACCCCAAACCAATATAAACTTTCAAGAGACCTCATAGAAGTGGTCCCTACTGCAATGATTTTATCTTTATGGTTGGCAAGATTTTGGATCGTCTCCAAGTCAAAAACCATCTGTTCGCTGTGCATCGGATGAAAAGCAACCTGCTCCTCTTTGATAGGCTGAAATGTACCGGCACTGACATGAAGTGTCAAAAATTCTTCTTTCACCCCTTTTTCCTTGAGATCTTGTAAGACAGCATCTGTAAAATGAAGTCCTGCAGTCGGTGCAGCGACTGCACCTTCCTTTTTGGAATAGACAGTTTGGTACCTTGTTCTGTCTTCAATAGTGGCTTTCCTGTTGAGATATGGAGGAATCGGGACTTCACCTGCTGCTTCCACTATCGTCACAAATGGGATATTGGTACCTGTCCAAGTAAATTCCACCTGTTTTTCACTTCGATTGACTATTCTGGCATTGATGATTTCTGTTTTACCATGAATGGTAATTTGCCCTTGTAGGATTTCATTTTCTCTCCATTTTTTCAGATTCCCTATGAAAGTTTCCCAGATAACACAAGAGGTATTGACCATGACTTCACTGATGACCGAACTGGGATGAATGGGTTTCAAAAGGAAAATCTCTATTTTCGCTCCCGATTCTCTCTGAAAAATCAACCTCGCAGGGATTACTTTTGTATTGTTGAATACCATCATACTCCCTTCAGGAATGAATTTGGGAATTTCAAAAAAACGGTGATGGGAGATATTTCCTGATAGGTATTGGATTAGCTTAGAATCAGCCCTGTTTTCAAGTGGGAATTTTGCGATTTTTTCTTCCGGAAGGGTATATTCGTAATCAGATAATTTAATATCCTCAATTGTACTAAGTTTTGCCATGGGTGATTTTCAGAACCGAACCGCAAATATATACCATATGGAAAGAGTTTTAAAAGATATTCATTTTTCATTTCAGTCTCATTTGTTGAGATTCAAGTTTGAAGCAGGAACTTCCCGTGGGATATTGAAAGATAAAAAAACCTTTCTCCTCCAAGCGATTTTGAGAGATGAGCCTGAGGTTGTTGGTTGGGGAGAAGCCGCTCCGTTGCCAAAATTAAGTATCGACGATTTGCCGGATTTTGAAGAGGTATTGTCAAATATCTGTAAAAGGCTTTCCGGATCTTCAGTCTTTGCGAGTGAACAAGGGATATTGGATTGGGTAAAAAGCCATGTTCCTGAAAATTATCCAAGCATCAGGTTTGCAATGGAGACAGCACTGCTTGACCTGCTTCATGGTGGACAAAAGAAGATTTTTGATACTCCTTTTTATAATGAAGCGAAACCCATCCCCATAAATGGTTTGATATGGATGGGGGAGAAGGAATTTATGCTTGATCAGATTGACAAGAAACTTGCGGAAGGCTATACATGTATCAAGATGAAGATCGGTGCCATCGATTTTGGGCAGGAATGCGAGTTGTTGGGTTATATCAGAAAGCAGTACAGCGCAGATCAGGTAACACTTAGGGTCGATGCCAATGGTGCATTTTCGCCTGAAGACGCTTTGGGCAAACTGAAAATTTTACATGAATTTGATTTGCACAGCATTGAGCAGCCTATCCGACAAGGTCAGCTTGAAGCAATGCAAAGCTTGTGTATCTCATCCCCGTTGCAGATAGCTTTGGATGAGGAATTGATAGGGATCCATGATTACAGGGATAAAAAGAAATTACTCGAAACCATCCGGCCTCAGTACATCATTCTCAAGCCAACTTTGGTCGGAGGCATCTCATCCTGTAGAGAATGGATTGACTTAGCATCTTCTTTGGGAATCGGTTGGTGGATGACATCAGCTTTGGAAAGTAACATTGGGCTGAATGCAATTGCGCAGTTTACATCTACTTATGATGTTACTATTCCCCAAGGATTGGGAACAGGTCAGTTGTATCATAACAACATTGATTCTCCTTTGATAATTAATAGAGGAGAAATCAGGTACGGATTAGAAAGTTGGGGGATTTAAGTTTAGGAAATAAAGGACAAAAAAAACCCCGATTGCTCGGGGTTAATTTCACTAGATGTCAATGGGTTGTATATAGATTAAACTACCTTTACATTCACTGCATTTAGGCCTTTTCTACCTTCTTTAAGGTCGAAAGTAACTTCGTCATCTTCCCTGATTTCGTCGATCAAACCAGTGATGTGAACGAAATACTCTTTAGAAGACTCATTGTCAACGATAAAACCGAATCCTTTGGACTCATTAAAAAACTTAACTTTTCCTGTGTTCATGATAAATTGTATTGAATTAATATTTCGTCAAATTTAAGGATACTTTTTACATATTAAACGAATGAGTTAAATTATTTTAAAAGTTTTTTAAAATAATTCCAATTAAATTTAAAATTTTAGTGATGAAAAATTCTGGTTTCAGCCCAATATGAGGGTTTAATCTAATCCAAATAAATAAACCGGCTTATGGAATTTCGTTTCGGCTCCGGTTTTTTTCAGCTTTCCCGTTTTTAAGCTTCTCTCAAAAACGATTATTGAATCTGAACTCTGGTTTGCTACCAAAAGAAATTTTCCATCACTGGTTATTACAAAGTTTCTTGGATTTTCGCCGCCTGTTTTGACTCTTTCAACAAAAGTCAATTCACCGGTTTTCCCAATTTCAAATACAGTAATTTCATTGGCATCACCTCTGTTGGAGGCATATACAAATTTAGCATCTGGAGAAATCCTTACTTCAGCAGCTCCGACATTGCCTACGAAATCATCTCCAGTCAAAGGCAAAACCTGAATGTTGGACATTTTGCCTGAATCATAGCTATAGACTCCAAGTTCGGCGGTCATTTCATGTATCAAGTATACAGGACTGCCACTTGGGTGGATAGCCAAGTGTCTGGGACCTGCACCGGCTGCGACTTCCAAATAACCGGGATCTGAATTATTGAAAGGGACCGCAAAAGTAGGGTTGAAATCATAGAGGTGGATCTTATCAGTTCCCAAATCCCCCACCAACAATTGTTTGCCGTTTGGGTGGAAGACTGTACTGTGCACATGGGCTTTTTCTTGTCTGGCAGGATTGATGCTTTGTCCTTCGTGCTGATAGGTCTGGATATGGGTTAAAATCCCTTCATTGATTTTATAGGCAGAAAAATTTCCTCCTGAATAATTCCCGACAACCAAAATTTCTCCTTTGGCATCAAGGCTTAAATAACATGGATGATCACCAAAAGTATCTTTAGTGTCCAATAATTCCAAAGTGTTACTTTGCCTGTCAAACTTAAAGGATTTTACTTTCCCTCCATTTTCACCTCCGATTTCTTCTACCGCAAACACCAAAGTCTGGGCCCTGTTACTGATAACAAAAGAGGGATTCGAAGCTCCGGCAGCCAATATTTGGGTTTGAAGAATGTTTTTTTCGGGATTGAAAGTGAGCAAGCCGATACCTTGGTCTTCGGAATCTGTATAAGCTCCCAATAGAAAGGAATAAACAGGCTCGATTTTTTCTTCCTGTGGAGATTCATCGCAAGAATAGGTCATAAATAGGATGATTAGAAGAAACAGCGAATAGGTTATTTTTCTCATGATTAAAGGTCTTTTTCTGATTTCTCAGGTTTGATGGAAGAATTGTGTTTTTCACTGTATAATTCATGAGTTACGGGGTCATATTGACCGGCAAGCTCATCTGTCTTGGTACCTGTCCAAATGGGAGTTTTTGTAAAGTAAGCAGCCCTTGCCAACATGTGTCCACCAATGGAGGTGGTGAGGAATACAAAGAAAATGATAGCGACAACTCTGGTAGTTACAGAATAATCATAAAAGAATAATGCCGAGGATGCCAAAATCAGGCTAATACCCAAAGTGGAGGCTTTTCCTGTAATTGAAATCCTCATATAAACATCAGGCTTCCTCAACAAACCTATGGACGAAGAAAGGATAAACAAGGCACCAAAGGTTGATAATATAATAATGAGTATTTCTTTCATTTTCTTTCTCTTTGTTCCAAATAAAATGCGTATGCAGCTGTACTCAGGAAAGCTATCAAAGCAAATAGCATGGCAATATCTAGAAATGTGCTTTGGGTAGCTTGAATGCTATAAATAGCGATGATGCAGATAGAAATCAAAATCAGCATATCTAAGGCTATAACCCTGTCAGGAAGACTAGGTCCCTTCAGAAACCTGATAAAAACCAAAATCACTGATAACCCAAGGATTGGGATAATGACCCAATTTAAATAGTCGTGTAGGCTCATCGCATTAATTCCAATAAAGGTTTTTCAAACTTTTGTTTGATTTCTTTTATAAATTCATCCTTGTCCAAAAGATGCATCACGTGGACGTATATTACCTTTTTATCGTCCGATACATCCATAATCAAGGTGCCCGGAGTGACAGAGATGATATTGGCCAATAAAGTAATTTCTAAATCTGTTTTTGCTTCGAGAGGGACTTTTACTATTGCAGGTTCTATTTTTGATTTAGGATAAAACGATTCCTTCACCGATTGGAGATTGGCTTTGACGATTTCCCAAATTACAAATAATCCAAAACCAAATAGCTTAGGAATCGCAGTGAAATATTTCCTTTCTTCTTTTTTGAAAGTGATGATCCATAAAATCGCAAAGCTGATAAAAAATCCAAAAAGAAAGTTTTCTTCCGTCAAAGTTCCTGTGGCCAAAACCCAAATGATGGCCAAAATCAAATTACTCAAAAACAGAGATTTAGTCATGGAGTCAAGGTTTTAAGTCCCAATATAGCTTCAATATAATCTGAAGGATTCATGAGTTCTGATGTGATCCTTTGGGAAAGTAAAATGATGTTTTCAGCACCAAAACCAATATATATTGAAATCCCGGATAGCAATACAATAGGAAATACCATAAGCCATTGATCAGTTTTTGGCATTTGACTGAAATAAAGCCCATTTGCTTTTTTAGGTAATTCCACGCCGTTTTTCCAAAAAACCTCAGACCATAACCTTGCAATCACCCATAAGGTAAGAAAACTTCCCAGGACAATAAATCCTATAAGGATAAAGTCCTTCGTCTCCAAGCCTGCCTGAATGAGGAAGATTTTGGCCCAAAATCCGGAAAGAGGAGGGATGCCAACCAAGGAAAACAAGGGGATTGCAATCAGTAATGACAGGAGAGGAAAGTTTTTGTACATTCCTCCAAGCTCACGGATATCCTGCGTGCCATTGATTTTGAGAATCAATCCAGAAACCATAAAGAGGTTTGTTTTGACGATGATATCATGGATCAAATAGAATACAGTGCCCATGATAGCCAATTCAGTGTATATTCCTAATCCGGCTATCAGGAACCCAATATGACAAACAATGAGGTACCCGAAAATCTTTCCCATATTTTGCTGCAACAAAGCACCCAATCCACCCGAAAGGATGGTGAGTGCAGCAAGGATGACCATGATGTCCCCCATGAATTCATCGCCACCAAACATCAGTGTAAATGTTCTCAACATGGCATAGATGCCCAATTTGGTCAATAAGCCTGCAAAGATGGCAGAGACAGCAGGAGGGGGGGTGTGGTAGGACGCAGGCAACCAAAAGTACATCGGGAAGATGGCAGATTTGATACCGAAGGCAACCAGAAAAATACCAGCGGTAACACTTACCAAGCCACGGTTTTGAAGATCATCAAGCTTGATGGCTACATCGGCCATGTTGAGCGAACCGGTCAATCCATAAATAAAGCCGATTCCGACCAAAAACAAGGTGGATGCCAGAAGATTAAGTGATACATATTTAATGGCGCCTTCCAGTTGTGATTTTTTCCCACCCAATGTCAAAAGCACAAAAGAGGCGATGATCACTACTTCAAACCATACATACAGGTTGAAAATATCTCCTGTGAGAAATGCTCCCTGCAGTCCCATGATGAGAAAGTGGAATATGGGGAAAAATCCGAATTCCAGCCTTTCTTTTCTCATGCTTCCTGCGGAGAAAATGGAAACTGCAAGGCCTGAAATAGAGGACAACAATACCATGGTCACTCCGAAAGTGTCAGCGACAAAGCTGATTCCAAACGGCGCTTTCCAATCACCTGATTGGGTGACCATGATTCCGTTTTCCCAAACCAGCAAAAACAACCAGATACTGATGCCTAAGCCAATGATAGAGAATAGGATGCTGAGTATTTTCTGGATAGTTGTTTTCCTCCAAAAGAACAGCAGAATTGTTCCGGCTATAAACTGGAAAATAATGGGCAATACTATCATCGAATTACTCATATTTCTTCATCCGTTGAGTTAAGCTCATCCAGGTCATCTGTATTGAGCACATTGTACACCCTTTTTATCAATATTATTGCAAAGGACTGAAGCCCAAATCCAATCACTATAGCTGTCAAAACCAAAGCTTGCGGTAAAGGATCTGCATAGATATCAGCAAATACTTTCATACCGTCTTCTATGACCGGAGGTTTTCCTTTGACTAATCTTCCCAAAAGAAAAATGAGGAGATTGGCCCCGTTTCCCAATAAAATCAGTCCAATGATCATTTTAAACATACTTCTGCGAAGCAACATGTAAAGACCGCCCGCATGAAGTAAACCTATGATGATTACCAGCAATATTTCCATATCAAACAGTTTCGGTAATTGAAAACATGATGGTGAGGGTTGCACCAATGACAACTAGGTAAACTCCAATATCAAAAAAAAGCGCAGAACCTACCATTCCTATAAATCTGAAAGGTTCTTCAAACCATAATCCTTTGAGTATTGGGGCGCCCACTAAGAATGGTGCGATAGCAGCTCCAACTGCCAAAACAAGCCCAATTGGCATCAAAAACCCGGGATTTACCCTGATAATATGTTGGGTTTCTTTTAATCCAAAAGCAAATGAGTGGATTAAAAAAGCAATCGATGCCATCAGTCCGCCTACAAATCCTCCTCCCGGAAGGTAATGGCCACGCAACAAAATAAAAATTGAAAACAACAACAGAAGCGGTAGCAAATAAGTGGATGCAGTTCTGAATATTAATGATTTCATAAGCCTTTTTTGGAGGGATTGAGATTAAGTTTCATCAAGCTATAAACGCCTACCGCAGCTATCACCAAGACCACAGTTTCAACCATGGTATCAAAACCCCGGTAATCTACCAAAATCACGTTGACGACATTTCGACCCTTGGCAAGGATGTAGGCATTGTCTGCAAAGTATTTGGAGACTTCTGAGGAAGAGGGTTCCTCAAATACCTCCAAAGTCAAGATAGCAATCAAGGTTCCGAACAAAAGAGAGAGCAGGGCATCCCTGATTTTCATTCTTTTGGAAGAGAATGATTTGTTTTTCGGGAGTTTGAAAAGGACTAGCATAAATAGCAAGACAGTAAGTGAGTCAATAGAAAACTGTGTCATGGCCAGATCCGGTGCAGAATAAAACAGGAAAAACAGACAGTTTGCAAATCCCACTACGCCTAATGCCACAATTGAAGTTGTCCTTGAATTGGTGGAAATGGCAAAAATGATTGAAATGATCATCAAAACGACCACGATAATCTCATAATGTGAAACTGCCGAAATTTGATCCCAATCAATGTAGATATTGACTTCCCCGAATAAGCGGTAAGCCATCAGCAAAGTCAGAAATGCCAGAATGGTGATAACATAATTTCTAAGATAGCCGTTTTGGAAAAATCTAGTCCATAGTCCAGCAAATGATCCAAACAATGCACCTGCTCCTTCAATGATAACTTGGGGAGAGATTGATTCGAAGCGTAGAGTCTTTTGGAACAATTCCTTGGAAGGTTTCAAAAGCCAATAAAGTAGGCCCCCTGTCACCAAGGTCAAAATACTGAGCAACAAGACCAAGTTGAAGCCATGCCAAAGTTTGAGCGGAATCACTTTGGCAGATCCTGAAATGCTTTCGAAAACCGGCTGGATCAATGACTCCCCAATCAAGGAAGGGAAAATACCGAAGCCTAAACTCAAAATTCCCAGAAGGAGAGGAGGGATCCATAGCAAGGGAGAAGGTAAATGGGCATTGCTGAATTCTGAAGGAAGTTTACCGGTAAATGGTTTGATACCTGCCCAAAATCCCGCGACCAATAGAAGGACTTTTGTCAAAACCGCTAAAATCGTGAGTATTATTGCCCAATCGCCAAATTGTAAAGTCGCCTCGTACATGACTTCTTTACTTATAAATCCCAATAAAAAAGGAACTCCGGCGCTGGAAAGAGCGGCGATAAATCCGGCCACCGCCACAGGCATCATTACTTGTTGCAAACCTGCCAACTTGCTGACATCCCTGGATCCGGTTTCGTGGTCGATAATACCTGTGACTAAGAAAAGCGCTGCCTTATACAAGGCATGTGCAAGAATGAAAATTCCAGCCGCCAAAAGCGCTTTTTCGGTTCCGATTCCTATCAGAAACACCAAGATTCCCAAAGCTGAAATCGTGGAGTAGGCAAGAATGCCCTTTAAATCTATCCTAAGGATAGAATGTATGGCTGCATACACCATCGTCACCGCTCCGACGGTTATTAAGGTGCTGTTCCACCAAAAAGTATCCCCCAAAAGCGGTGTAAATCTTGCCAAAAGATAAATACCGGCTTTTACCATCGTGGCGGAGTGGAGGTAAGTACTCACAGGGGTTGGTGCTTTCATCGCACCGGGAAGCCAAAAATGAAAGGGAAATTGTGCTGATTTGGTAAATGCCCCGATAAACAAAAGACCAATTATCCAGCCATAAGAACTGCTGTTTTTGATAATCTCTGAGGAATTCAGTAATTCTGTAAAGGAGTAGCTTCCCCCAACTGCATGTAACAGGATTATTCCAGAGAGCATCACCAAACCCCCAAATCCTGTAATGCTAAGGGCTGTGAGGGCCGACTTTCTGGAAGCAGGATCCTCATTGTTGAATCCGATTAGGAAATAAGAACTGATACTGGTCAACTCCCAAAAAATGAACATCGTCATCAGGTTATCTGACAAGACCACACCAAGCATCGAAGCCATAAACATCGACAGATAACCATAAAACCTGTCTAGGTACTCATGCCCTTTGAGGTAGTTTGCTGTATAGACAAAAACCAAAGTGCCTATCCCTGTAATCATCAAGGCAAAAAGCAAAGATAAACCATCAAGCCTAAAGGAAAGGTCTATTCCGATACTTGGAACCCATTTATAAGTAAAGAGTAAGTGTCCTACTTCCTTGATTTCACCCAGAAAACGAAAATAGTAAATGAACAAAAACAGCGGAAGCAGGGGGTATAAAACTGGAATTGCTTTTTTGAAATAATTACTGAAAAAAGGAACAATCAAGGCAAAAACAAAACCAAAAATGACAGCTGTAATCATAAACGCTGAATTATTTAATTTTAAATTATTTGCTTCCAAAATACGAATTATTTCCTGAATAGAGTTTTCGTTTTTGGTTTCCTTTGGAATTAAGCTGTCAGGTTATTGATAGATTTTAAAATTAATTGCTTTTTCTTTAAAGAAAAATTAATGAAAACAGGTTTTTATTAGTGATTAAGTCGAAAACTGTCCTGAATTGTTATTTTTTACTAAATTCACATCCAATAAACCTATTGATCCGATTATGCCAAAGAACAATTATCAAACAGAGGTATCCAAAAGATTCACGATTTATAACAGTCTTTTTTTGGACCTTCCCTTTAGTGATATTTATCGAACCGGGACTTTGCTTCCTATATTATCCAGCAAATGTCAGGAAGGATTCGATCAGGACAAAACCCCTATAGAAATCATAAAAGGATTTTTTAATGAAATGATGGCGAATAATTCTGAGCAGGAACGCCATGTTTTACTTTTTAAGATGGTTCAATATGTGGAAAGACAAGTGGTCTTGTTTGATTCCATTGAGGATGCCGCCTTTGAAAAAATTCATGATATCAAAGGCAAGGGGAGTGTCAATGCATTGATCGCCCGTGTGGACAATGACAGAAAGCGGGAGGCTTTGATAAAAAAATTGAAAAACTTCTCCGTCAGGTTGACCTTGACTGCCCACCCGACACAGTTTTATCCCGGTAATGTCCTTGGGATAATCACCGATCTTGAGACAGCCATACGTGATAATAACCTTGGCCACATCAACCTGCTTTTGCAACAACTTGGTAAAACCGGTTTTATCAATAAAGACAAACCCACGCCACTAGATGAGGCAGTAAGTTTGGTTTGGTTTCTAGTGAATGTTTTTTATCAAAGCATTCCTGATATCCTAATGAGATTATTGAATAGCCTCGATATTCCTATTGATGAGTGGGATAACCCCGGATTATTGAAAGTCGGCTTCTGGCCCGGAGGGGACCGAGACGGTAATCCATTTGTTACCCATGACACAACAGTGAAAGTTGCCGAAAAACTGCAAAAATGGATTGTAAGGTGTTATTATAGGGATGTCAGAAAACTCAAAAGAAGACTGACCTTCAAGAATGTCGAGCCGATCATGCTGAAGATTGAAAATGGACTTTTTGATTCTCTTTTCGACAACCAAAACTTTTATCGTTCTAAGGAGGAGCTGATTGCTGATTTGATGGAGGCTAGAAAAGCCCTTATTGAATTCCATGACGGCTTGTTTTTGGAGCAGTTGGACGAGTTTATATTGAAGGTAAAAATATTCGGTTTTCATTTTGCCAATATGGATGTTCGTCAGGACAGCCGAAAGCACGATGGACTTTGGGATGAAATCATCGAGAATCAGATTGGAAAAGAAGCCCTTCAGGCCTATCACAAGTTGAGCGAAGAGGAAAAAATCACCTTTGTCCAGGAAGTAGAAAGTCTTCCTGAGGCATCTTCCCTCAAAGACGAGTTTCATCAGGATATGGTGAGAAGTTTTGATGCGATCAAAATAGTCCAAAAAAACAATGGGGAGGATGGTCTCCATCGGTATATCATATCCAATTGCCAATCCGCTTTACATGTTTTGGAAGTATTCAAATTGGCACAATTGACACTTGGTAAAGATTCAGATACACTTCCTTTGGACATTGTCCCGCTTTTTGAAACCATTGATGACCTTGCTCAGGCGCCGATCATCATGGAGCAATTGTATCAAAACGATGCCTATCGCAAGCATTTGGAAAGTAGGAAGTCAAAACAGACAATCATGTTGGGATTTTCGGATGGAACCAAAGACGGTGGCTATATCCGGGCCAATTGGTCTATCTTGCTTGCCAAAGAGGAACTTACCAAAGTGTCTAGATTGAATGATGTCAGCGTAGTATTCTTTGATGGTCGAGGAGGACCTCCTGCCAGAGGAGGAGGAAACATGCATAATTTCTATGCATCCCTTGGTCAGCATGTTGAAAACGAGGAAATCCAAGTCACCATCCAAGGACAGACCATTTCGTCTAATTATGGAAAGCCAGTCTCCTGTACCTATAATCTGGAGCAGCTGCTATGTGCCGGGATTGAAAATGAACTTTATCCTTCCTCTGAAAAGACACTCAATTCTGATCAACGGGCTTTGATAGATCAGATGGCTGATTTTTCGTATCAATTTTATAGGGACTTCAAAAACCACCCTCAGTTCCTGCCTTATCTGGAGCATGTAACACCCTTAAAATATTTTGGACAAGTGAATATTGGTTCCCGTCCCTTGAAAAGAGGGAAAGATAGCGGATTGAAGTTTGAGGATTTAAGAGCGATTCCTTTTGTGGGGTCATGGGCTCAGATGAAACAGAATATCCCTGGGTTCTTTGGTGTAGGAGCTTCTCTCGAAGCTTTAAAAAAAGAAGGTAAATTTTCAGAGGCAAGAAAACTGTACGATGATTCTCTTTTCTTTAGGGCTTTATTGGGAAATTCGATGCAGTCTTTAGAAAAATCATTTTATAAATCCACTGCCTACCTGAAGGAAAATCCGAAATACAGTGACCTTTGGAACCTGATGTTTGAGGAATACCAGAGATCAATACAGATGCTCCTTGAAGTGTCGGGAATGGATACCTTGCTTCAGGACAATACCACTTCTAAGGAATCCATTGCTATCCGCGAAAAAATAGTGCTTCCGGTTATCACCATCCAGCAATATGCCATCCAGACCATGCTTGAAAATGGAGTGGATGATCCGGTTTTGCAAAAGTTGATTTTGCGGACAATGTTTGGTATCATCAATGCAGCAAGAAATGCAGCATAAATTCAGAATCCCGGCTGAAAGTCCGGGATTCTTTTTTGAAGAAGTTGAAAAGGAACATTCGATGCTTCACACTTTTGTAATTCAAAAATATCCATTACATTTTGTCAGTTTTTCTACTTAAAGACTGATTTAAATGAATGGAATTCTTCAAAAGTCAAAAAGATATTGGGAGTCTGATGCCTCATTTATCACTTTACTTGGGATGCTTTTATTTACGGTTTTCTTTCTGCCGATATTGATCGATCATAGAGAGAATTCTACCTATTTTCTTAATACCATGTTTATCATGCTTTTTGTAATAGGGATGTTTTCCGCAAGAGAGAAGAAATTTTTTATCATTGCGGCTATTTTGGTGGTGATTCATATGATCTTAAGAATGATCAGATTCAGCGATAATCCCCATGAATTTTATTTTGAAGAAAGGGTTGTCATTCTTCTCAATCTCTTGGTTTTCACTGTTATAAATTTCAGGTTGTTGTTTAGGGATGAAGAAGTCAATCGCTTTAGAGTTATCGGCGCCATCAATGTATACCTTCTTGTGGCAATGATGGGCTCTTTTGGATTTGAATTGATACAACTGTCAAATGGAAATGCAATTGCGGGGGATTTGATTTTTGAGGGACAGGACCGTGATTTTGGAAAATTTATTTACTTCAGTTTGGTCTGTGTGACTACTGTAGGATTTGGGGACATACTTCCGGGTAGCACAAGTGCAAAAATGTTGTCAGTTTTTTTATCGACTTTTGGAATATTGTATCCTGCGGTGGTTATTGCCAAATTGGTATCCTCAGCACCCTCGAGAGAAAAAAAATAAAAAAAATCCCACATGTCTCTTCAATTTTCAGGTCTGCTATAATCCGAAATTGAGAAACATGCGGGACAAGATTTCTTTTACCCATGTTTAATTCAGGGTATATTCTACTACGATTTCTGTATTTAATAATTTTGAAATCGGGCAGTTTTTCTCTGCATCCTTAACCAATTCGGCGAACTTTTCTTCAGAAATACCATCCACTTTGGCGGTAAGGATAAGCTTTGATTGTTTGATTGTCCCTTCTTCCAAAGTAATGATACCGTCTACGTGTAGTTCTTTCGGAGGAAATTCAGCTCCAGAAAGGTTAAAACTCAATTTCATGGCAAAACATCCTGCGTGGGCAGCAGCTACCAGCTCCTCAGGGTTGGTTCCGATTCCATCTTCAAATCTGGAGGAAAATGAATATTGGGTTTTGTTTAAGACACCTGATTGGGAGGACAGATGACCTTTGCCTTCTTTGCCTGTTCCTTGCCATACGGCTGTTGATTTTCTTTTCATGCTAGTTCGGTTTATAGATAATTTGAATTTAAAAATAGAAAATGTTTTATGTGCTAACACCAAAATGCGCCCTTTAGGTTTATGTTTTGGTATAAAATTTTAAAAAAACCAAAGGAATCAGGTCCATACCTGATTCCTTTGGTTTATAATTCCGGTTAGGTGTGATGTGATTTTTTTATTTGGTCTGGGCTTTTTCCCTTTGCACTTCCAACATATCGACAGGTGGAGGAGTGTTGTCTCCTAGAAGATGCTGCACATAGTAATCACCCATTCTCCAGAAGAAATATTCTGTCATGTCTCCAAATCCATGCCGCTGACCCGGTAGGATGATAAAGTCAAATCTTTTATTTGCCTTGATCAAGGCATTTGCCATGCGGATTGTGTTTGCCGGATGGACATTGTTGTCCACATCCCCTGTTACAAGAAGTAATTTTCCTTTCAGGTTCTTAGCTAGATCCGGGTTTTTTTCTATCTGATAGACGAAAGTAGTATCCCCTTTTGGTGAAATCTGTTCTTTGACTCCATGGTGTTTCTCTGACCACCATCGGTTATAGATATTGTTTTCGTGGTTACCTGCACTAGATACTGCTACTTTGAAAAAATCCGGATAGACCAATATCGCTGCAGTGGACATAAAACCTCCTCCTGAATGTCCATGGATACCAACCCTTGATTTATCAATGTAAGAATGTCTGTCTGCCAACTGCTCAATGGTGGCTTTTTTGTCTGCCAAACCATAATCTCTCAGGTTTCCGTAGCCATAGGTATGGTACCACTTTGACCTTCCGGGATGTCCGCCTCTGTTACCTACGGTCACTACTACAAAGCCGAACTGAGCCAAACGGTCTATTCGGTCCATTGACCTTCCAAAAGATTTGTTGACTGCTTCAGTCTGTGGACCCGGATACACATATTCGATAATCGGATAGGATTTTGTACTGTCAAAATCAAAAGGCTTGTACATCACCCCATATAAATCTGTGATTCCGTCATCTGCTTTGACTTTGAAAGTTTCGGGAAATTGATATCCTGCTGCAAAGAGTGAAGAAAGATCAGCGGTTTCGAGATCCATCACCTTTTTGCCTAAGGCGTCAAAAAGTCCGGAAGCAGGAGTTGTATTCACCCTCGAATAGTTGTTGACAAAGAATGTGGCTTTGTCATTCATCGAGGTGCTGTGGTTGAAATCACCTGGGTTCAACAAAGAAATGGCACCACCATTGAGGCTGACTTTGTACAAATGCTCATAATAGGGATCTTCACCTTTTTCTTTGCCATTGGCAGTAAAATAAAGGAATCTGCCTTTTTCATCTACACGAACGATATTTTCAGAATGAAAGGGTCCTGATGTCAGTTGTCTTTTTAAATTTCCTTTGGTGTCATACAGGTAGAAATGTCCCCAACCGTCACGCTCTGACCAATGTATAATTTCATTTCCGTTGGTAATTATTTCGGGTTTTGTAATGTCGATATAGGTATTGCTCCTTTCTTCAATCAAAACTTCTTTCTTGCCTTCTTTGATGTTCCACCTGCAGATATCGATTTTTTTCAAATCCCTTGAAGTAATCGAAAAGTAGAAAAAGTTCTCATCTCCTAGCCACTTAACAGGTTTGAATTCATCATCCCTTGCCGATTCGGGTAAACTTTGTGACCAAAGTCCCAATGTCTGATCCTTGAAAGTGGCTGTTTCTAGGGTGGACATTTTTCCAGTGCCAAAAGAATAATGCATAAGGTAGGAGATCGGCTGTTCTTTTTCTCCGGGCATGGAATATTTGTAGGTTTCCAAGGTCGGTCTTGGATCACGGGTATTGTGAATCACCCAAAGGTCTTTCACTTCTCTTTGGTCGGTTCGGATCAATACAAATTCTCCGGAATTCGCTGACCAAAGCACATTTGCGCGTTTTCTGTCATTTTTCTTTTTTTCTTCTTCCACATTGTCATCTCCCCGTCCAAAACCACTACCATAGCCAAAGTCTTTTTCTCCGTCGGTAGTCAATTGGGTTGCTACAATGGTACTGTCTTTTTCATCCTTGATGGCTTTTTTGAAATTTGCTTTATCCATCCAGTAGAGATTCTCATTTTTTACAAATACGATCTTGGAGGAATCAGGAGCTATATTGGCCCAGGCAAGTCTTTTGGCATCTTCTTCCGGATCTTTGACTTCGATGAGCCGCTGGTTGGTGAGGTCAAAACGAAACACAAAAGTCTTCTTTTCGAGAGAATCCTTGGCGCTTTTGTTTTTGGCTTTGATTTCTGCCCAATCTTTTTTTAGCACATCCTGTGTGCTTTTTATTTTGAATTGGATGGTATTTTCATCTTCTAAAAATTTCAGGTCACTGATGTCCAGGTGCTGACCGTCAAAGGGATCTTTGACGATTTTGGAGATTTCTGCTGCCACCCTGTCTTTGTCAAAAAGCTGGGTTTTGCTTTTGGTAACTGGGTTAACGATGTACCAATTTTTTCCGGATGTGGTTTCATATTGGTACCAAAACCGGTCAGATTTCTTCAGCCAATGCGCGTCCACATCAATGGAGAAAATCATTTTTTTCAGTTTTTCAGGTGAAAACCTTGCGGCAAGCTCATAGTTGCCTTTTGTATGAAGTTCCTGCCCAATGGCTGAACCCACAAAAAAGGTAAGGAAACATATCAGGTAAATTTTTCTCATCAGTCAATTTGGTTTAGGGATTCGAAACTAATTGAATTGGGGTTTTATGAATAACCGTCGGTGGAAAAGTGGATAGATTTTTTTAACCGCTTTCCTTGGTCAAAAAGTTATCTGAGTTTCAAAGTAAATGGAGTATTGAAAAAATAGAATTAAATAATCCTTAAAACAAAAAAAGTCTCCCAGAAGGAGACTCTTTTTCTTTCGAATAACTCTTCAATTAAAGCTAAAAAAATAAGAACTTATAAAATTTACTTGAGATGTAATTCCGTTCTCCTGTTCAATTGATGCATGGCTTCGGTACAAGGCACCGCGCCACAGTCATGAACAGGTTTTGTTTTGCCTAGCCATTCGCTGCTCATTCTGTCTACTTCAACCCCTCTTTTAATCAGGTAATCCATGACAGCTTTTGCCCGGCGTTCGGAGAGTTTCATATTGTATTCTTCATTGCCACGCTGATCTGTATGGCCTTCGATTGAAAGGTTTAGGGTTCTCATTCGCTGAAGGAAAAGTGCTAGGCGTTCCAGTTCTGTCTTGTGGACGGGTCTAAGATTAGCCTTGTCAAAGTCAAAATAAATGGTCGGGACATCATGGTTCAGAGCTGAAAATAGTGCAGCAGGATCACAGATGTCTTTTCCAAGCAATTCGGAAGGAAGGTCGTAGTCGATGTTTTTGTCAGGGAAAGCTTCAAGGACCAATTCACTTCTTCTGTTCAGTTGGTGCTCAGTCTCAGGGCAAGGTACTCCGTCACCACAGTCGTTGGTGCGATTCTCTTCGCCAAACCAATCAAGTTTCACCCTGCTTTCCGGAATATCGAATTTTGCAAGATAGTCTCTGACAGCATCGGCCCGTCTTTCGGACAAAGCCTCATTGTATTCCTTACTTGCCCTTGAATCAGTGTGAGAACCTACTTTGAGATCGATAAAGCTGTATCTTTTCATCAGATCAGCGATTTTGTCAAGGGTAGGTTGGGCATTTTCCCTGATCTGTGATTTGTCAAGATCGTAATACACGATATCTACAAATACAGGCATATTGTAAGGGATGGGAGCGAGTCTGTATTCTCTTCTAAGGGTATCTCCCTGAAGTCCTTTGGTCGTTAATTCATTGTCATGAATTTTGAAATAGCCTCTTTTGCTGATTGTCAGGTTATAATCTGTTTCAGGAAGCACATCGCCCAGCAACTCGGATTTTGTACCTCTTGTTGTCGGTAGGTTTTCATTTTGATTTCTAACGGTCAAGGTTGTTTCAAATTCCTCAGAAATGATGTTTCCATTGCAATCAATCACCCTGGCAAGAAGATATTTATTCAGGTCTTCTATTAGGTAAATGTCGTCCATTCCCATTCCGCCTTTTCTATCAGAAGAAAGATATCTCTTGCCTTTTGAAGTGATAAAATATCCAAAATCGTCTCTTGGGGAATTAAATGGCACTCCCATATTCTCAACATTTGTAAAGAACTCATCTTTAAAAGTTGCCTGAAAAATATCCATGCCGCCTAAACCGGGATGGCCTTTGGAAGAAAAGTGGAATTTTTCTCCCATGATAAAAGGATGGCTTTCATCTTCCTTGGTATTGACACTTGAGCCAAGATTGACAGGACTGCCAAAATTGAGACCATCGTCATAGGTCACATAATAGAGGTCAAATCCTCCAAAACCACCGGGCATGTCAGAGGCGAAATATACTCTTTTGCCTTTTTCATCAATAAAGGGATGCATTACCCCATATTCGGTGGCATTGTTGAGAGGGAAAGCCTTCGTTTCAGAAAGTGTGCCGTCTGCTGTTATTTTGCTGAAATAGATCTCCGGATTGACTTCAAATTCCCTTGTTTTCTTGACTTTCCTGATGTTTCTGAAAGTAGTGTAGAAAAGTATGTTTTTGCTTTCCATCAAGGTTGGATCTGAATAAACCAAGCCTCCCGGTACATCAAAAGTCATTTTTTCCAGGTCATCACTGTTGGAATAACGGTAAATCCCAAAAAATTCTCTGTCGTTAAGGTCACTTTTTTCTTCACTGAAAACATTGCTTTTGGCATCCAAACGTACTGCAGGTTTTTCGGAAGGATAAACCGAACCCCTGTCGCTAGTGAAATATTTATTGCCTTCAATGTCTTCTGTGATCCTGAAGTCTGAGCCATCACTGTTGATTCCTTTGGGTTGTACCAGTTTTACATTTGCTTTTTTATTGTTCAGTTCCCTGATTTTGGCGAAGTCAATTTCAGGGAATGCAGATTCCTTGAAAGGACTTCCGGCAAGAAGTTCTTGGGAAGTCACACCGTTTTCTGCCTTCATCGCCGACATCAGGTAATTTAAAAAATCCTCCCTTGTAGCTTCCTCGTAGCCGATTGTTGTTCTCCACCATTCGAAGCTTTTGTCGTATTGCTGGATTTTTTGGAAAGACAAAGCTGCCTTTTGGGCATTTTCATAATTGGGCTTACGGTCGTGGGCCTGCTCGTAAAGCGAGGCCGCATGGCTGTAGTTCTCCAGTTCATATTGTTTGTCCGCATACCTTAGTAAGGAATTTTGGGCTTGCAAAGGCAATGCGGATAAGCCTGTCAGCAATGCGAGAATTGCTATTATCAAAAATTTTCTCATAATCAGATTCATTTCGACTGTTTGATTTTTTTAATTAAATAACTACTAGGGCTTATCTTTTTATTACTTGGATCCAACCTTGGAACTCATGAAGTTTCCCCTGTCGGTCAATGGATTTCATGACGAAGAAGTAGGTTCCGGCAACATATCCTTCTGCAGACCAATCATTTTCATAGTTTTTACTTTCAAAGACATGGTCTCCGTTTCTATTTAAAATAACAATGTCATTGCTTTCGAATTTGCCCAATCCCATGATTTCAAATCTATCATTGAGACCGTCTCCGTTTGGAGTGATGACGGTTGGGATAAAGAATGGATTGATCTGGTTTACATCCGAATCGGAATTGTCGTCCAAGTTGGTGTCTTCCTCATCAGAGGAAACCACCACAATATTTGTGATCGGAAGGGCTTTTTCGCTGTTTATTTCATTTGCCCTTACCTTGATTTTGATCAATAATTTTGAACCTGCAGGGAACAATGGGATGGAATAGGTGATTTTTGATCCATTGACATTAGTTTCTACTGCTATAGAAGGATTGCTTTCGACAATGGTAGTGCCAATGTAGGAAACACCATTTGGAAGGTTATCGACAATAACAACATTCGTAGCATCTGTTTTTCCAATGTTGCGAACCTCGATTTCGTACTCGAACTCGTCACCTTCATAGATTTCGATGCCATTAGAGGTTTTGGTAACCTTAAGGTCAACATCATTTTCCAATAGTTTGAATATCACGAATGCTTCATCGCTGTTTGTTGGGTTCAACCCTTCACGGAGAATATATTTTAATCTGTATTCGCCTGCTTCATTTAAGCCTGGGATTAGACTGAGTTCGCCGTTTTCATCTATTAACAAACCGACAATTCCATCCAAATCTATGAATTCAAAGTTGACATCTGTGTAGTTCACAGGCTTGTTGTCCAATAGATCGTTGGTCAATAAATTGCCTAAAACCCCTCCATAATCAACAGGATATTCGCCCATGTCATCATCAATGGCGTCTATTGGAGTGGAAGATGCGCCGATAGTCACAGAATCATCTCCCCCAACATCGTTGCCGTCTTTCGATTTGCCGGTTACGGACACATTGTTTGTAATCGAGCCTGCAGTCAGGTCTTTAAGCTGGACAATATATTCGGTGTTGATGGTAATGGTTTGACCTGGGGCAATGCTTTGGATTACCTGAGTTAGACCGGTCAAAGGATCATTTACTACAAGATTGGTAAGAGTGATATTGCCTGTGTTTTTAACTGTAATGGTATAAGTAACGACTTGACCGATTTCTGAGAAAGTGCTAGAATCAGCTGTTTTTGATACTTCAATACCGGGATTTCCGGAAGCTTCTACCGTAAACTCATCACTTTCTTCTAAAGGATCATCATTTATTGAAACACCCGAAGCTGTTGCTTTATTGGTCACAAAACCTTTATCTAAATCTGATTGTGTTACCGTATAAGAAGTGGAAACAGATTCACTTTGTCCCGGTGCAAGACTTA
>NZ_CDSBKL010000016.1:0-24844 GCF_977115555.1 Aquiflexum sp. | reverse complement strand
GCTCGCCATTCGCAAATCATAGTTCCCAATTTGAATTGTCCATACTACATTCCTACCTTCACCTTTTTTCTCTATGAGCTCTGAGGCCTCTGTGGTGATTATGATTTTACTCGAATATGGAGAAATCAAAGATCCGTAGGTGTAACTCTCGAAGCTATAAACGCCGGACGAAATGAGGCTAAAAAAGTAATGGCAAACACTGAAATACTTGTCCAAAAGAAATCCGACCAAATCATCTTGACCGGATAGGCATCCACAATCGACGATGATATCCCCAAAGTGACCAAGCCAAAGCTATCCTGAACCCAGCAAATCAGAAAACCCAAAACCAAGCCGATGATAGCACCGCTCAATCCAATGATAGCGCCCTGTTTCAAATAGATCTTCCGGATAAGGCTTTCTTTTGCTCCCATGGCAAATAAGATGGCATTGTCTTTCTTCTTTTCAATCGCAAGCATAGACAAGGAAAAAAAGATGTTGAATGAAGCAACAGCCAAAATGAAACTCAGGGTCAAAAAAACAAATAGCTTTTCAATTTTTATCGTCCTGAGAATTTGGGCATGTTGTTCATCGGTATCTTTGACAGTAAAGCCATCTCCCAAAAGGGTCGCTAACCTTGACTTCACTTTCTGAATGTTTTCACCTTCCTTTACTTTGACTTCCAGTGCAGTTCTCTTTTGACCGTAATTGAGCAGATTGCTCACAAATCCAATAGGCGCAAGGATATAGTTGTCATCAAATTCCTTTTCCACACTAAAAAAAGCACCGGGTTTCAGTATTCCTTTGTTGTATAACTGACTTGGATCAATAGAACCCGCACTCCTTGGGGCTTTTGGATAAAAGACCTGAAGCAGGTCCAAATCATTGTTAAGGTCTACTGAAAGAAAAAAACCGACTCCCCTACCCATTATTGCTTTGGGCTGATTTTCTGTCCCCAAGCTGAGATTTCCCCAGGTAAAGCCCTGCTCAAACCGACCCTGTTCCAAGTAGTTTTCAGAAACTCCCTTCAGCCTGGCAAGGTGTTGGTAATCCCTGTATTTGAATAAGGCATTGTCTTCAATCACTTCCGTCACGACTTCCACCCCTTCAGTTTTTGAAATCAGCTCAATCCATTCCGGTTCAGCGACAAATGATTTCCCCAAAGTCGACTCGATTTTCAACTCTGCATCAAAGGAAGCATATAATCCCCTGACAAGGTCCTCAAGGCCGTTGAATACGGACAAAACAATCACTAAAGCCATAGTCCCGACTGCTACTCCGATCATAGAAATGCGGGAAAGCACTGTGATAAAATTCCGCTTCTTTTTGCTACGGAAATAACGATAGGCTATGAAAAAGGAGAGGTTCAAGGATCTTTAAAAAGTTAATTATTCTTCTTCATCCTCGTCTGAAGCCTCCGGTATGTCAAGGGCTCCAATTACTTTGTCCATATGCTGGGCATAAGTGGCAGAATCATCAATAAAGAAGGCAAGCTCAGGGATTATCCTTACTGATTTGCCGATCCTGTTTCCCAAATGCTTTCTGATCTCACTTTTTTTGTCATTCAATATTTCAAAAACAGCACGGTCTTTATCTACCAAAAAGCTCAAATAAATTCTGGCGACACTTAGGTCGGGGCTGATTATCACCCTCGAAACCGTGATAAAGGCAGTACCTATGATGTGTTTTCCTTCCCTTTGAAAAATCTCACCCATTTCCTTTTGGATAAGTTTATTGAATTTCTGTTGTCTTTTACTTTCCATGTCTCTAAATATTGTAACAAATTTAGTGAATTAATTGCGGAACACTTAATTTCGGACTTGCAGTTTGTCCAATCCTTAGAAATAGCACCAACTTGTTAAGCTTTTTTAGAATCAACGATCCGTTCAGGTTAGTCGCCATTTTGGGGATTATTCTGTTGATGAGTAGTATATATATATGGATAGTCGATATTCCCCTCCTTCAGCCTGAATTGATTTGGATGCTATTGGGAGAAAGGATGGCTGAAGGGAAGCATATGTACATCGATATTATCGATGATACAGGTCCCTTGTCTGCCGGAGTCTATTGGGTTGTCCATTTGGTTTTTGGTAAATCGGCGCTCGCCTACAAGGCAATAGCGGCATTTATTGTTTTGTTTCAGGTTGTTTATGTCAATAACCTCTTCATCAAGTATAGGTCTTTTGAAGAAAACACCTATATCCCTGCATTGGTGTTGACGGTTTTGTTTTACCTTTCTTTTGATTTAGTGACATTATCACCTGCTTTGATGGGAAGCACATTTATTGTGTTGGCCTTGGCACAGTTGTTTTCTCAGACAGTATTGCAAAAGGAGGGTTCGGATGCGGTTTTGTTGGTGGGAATTTTCGGGGGTATTGCCGCATGTTTCCATTTTCCTTTGGCAACATTTCTTCCGTTTTTGTTGGTTTCGGGAATCATTGTCAGCGGTTTTTCCTTTAAGCAGCTTATTCTTTCCCTGATTGCTTACGCGATGCCTTTGGTGTTTTGTGGTTTATATTATTTTTGGATTGATGGTTTTGAGGCATTCATTTACGAATTTATCATTGCTCCAAGACTGATTGAGAGCTATGCACATGTCTCTTATAGGGATTTGGCTTTGCTTTTTGCATTGCCTTTGTTTTTTGCGGTATTGGGATTCTTTGTTGGACTAATTGTCAAGTCGCAGACAGTGAATCAACAGAAACAATTCCAGTTGAACCTGATTTTTTCCATTTTTGCGATATCCTCACTTTTATTGACAAACCGGAGGACTGCTTACCAATTTATTGTCCTCCTACCAGCATTGACATATTTTATTTCCTTGCTTTTGGTAGTATACAAAAAAGGAATCCCCATCAAAATCCTGACTGCGCTGTTTGTTTTTGGGATTCCGGTAATGGGGATCGTTTGGACTTTTTATGAGATGAATTCCGGGAGGATCAATATCTATGCTGTCAACTACGAAGAGAAGCATACGATCTCCAAAGGCAAAAAAATCCTGGTTTTGGGAGAAGATTTGGCCTATTACCAAGGTTCATCCTTGGCCACTCCTTACCTTCATTTCCGACTTTCAAAAAACGTGATCTTGGATCAGGACGATCTCAGTAATACAGTTAAGGTTTATGAAAATTTTAGGAAAGAAATGCCTGAAATAGTATTTGACGAAGAAGGGGTATTTGCGCAACTCTTGGAAAGAATCCCGATTCTCTCCCGGCAATATGAAAAGCAGGGCCAAATCTATTTCCTCAAAAAAAGCAACTAGAAATTTATCTTGATAATTAAACAATTTTTATTCATTTAATTCAATAAATATCCTTTTTTCAATTGTAAATAATCGATTTTTTATTGCTAAATTTATAATCCCTGTTTTTTCATATAATGAATATTCAGTGGCAAATGCTCCTCTAATAAGGTTATGTTTTTCCAAGGCATACCCTTGCAATCCAAATAGGCTCAGAAATTTTAGGAAATACTCACTTTTAATAAGCAGAAGACCATGGATCATCACTGCATCATCGGCAACAACACCTTGCTTTCCAAAGGACTCAACCTGGTTTTGGAAAACTTTGAACAGACAAAGGTGATCTTATCGAACTTTGGCGAAATAGCGGCTTTGAACCTCCATAATGAAGAAAAACCGGCTTTTGTATGGATGGACGTGCCCAATGAAATAAAACCTGCCTTGAAAATCTGTCGCCAAATCCATAAGAAATTCCCGGAATCCAAAAGTTTTGTTTTTTGTGACAACAAAGACCCAATGGTGGTCAAGGACTTTCTGAAAGCAGGGATTTCCGGTTACTTTTTGCCGCATTGCAATGCCAAAAATATCAAAGAAGCTATCAGTCAGAGCTCCAAAGGCAAAATTTATATTGATCCTAAACTCAGTCATTTCCTTACTCAAAATATCCTTGACATCGTCCCGCCGATTGCTTTCAAGCATTCTTTGACCAAAAGAGAAAAAGAAATTCTCCAACTTATAGTGGAAGAACACACCACGCAGGAAATTGCCAACAAACTTTTCATCAGTTTTTGTACTGTAGAAACCCACCGCCTTCACCTGATCCAAAAAATGGGGGTGCGAAATACTGCCGGATTGGTAAGGGAAGCCGTGGCACGGAATATCTACCAAACATCCATGAATTCCATGACTTTTTAAAATCCATCTTTTCATGGATTTTTTTGCGATATATAATGGTCAACTTTGAGTAAGGACAGGTACTTGGAGGTTTTTTACTTTTTAAAAACTATCCATCAGTACTGTATTATTCATTTTTCCCATCTTATCTCGCACCATGATAGATCAGGTTTTAAATACTGTAATTGTCTTATTAAACGACCATATCGGTACGGCTGAACCAGATGTCATGCTAGGGAATCTATCCATGGTGGACTCAGCCCAAGCAGGCAGCGAAAGTAACATTACAGACCGCGTTGTAGTATCCGTAGTGAATATCCAACAGGAAAGTACACTCAGAAATATGGCTGCCAACAGGCAGATTTTTGACAATTCAGGGCTTCCAAGAGGAGTAGCAAGACAGCCTGGAGTTTTCCTCAACATCTTCCTGCTCATCGGGGCCAATAAGGAACAATACAATATTGGACTACAGAGGATTTCACAGGTGATTTCCTTTTTTCAGAGAAATTCAATTTTCACAATTTCAGAAATTCCCTCACTTCCTGACTTCGGTTTGGATCGAATCATTTTTGACCTTCATTCTACCAATTTCGAAGAACTCAATCAATTATGGGGAATCATGGGCGGAAAATATATTCCCTCTGTGGTATATAAAATGAGGTTGGCATACATAGACAGCATGGATGAAGGAATGGAAATTCCTTTGGTCAAAACGATCGATGCCCAGTTTAACAACAAACCACTTTGACCATGGACAGACTCATCTGGAAGTTCGAAAAGTTATTTTCCATACGGTTTGCCCATGAGGCATTCCCTTTTTCAGCTGCCAATGGAGGTATTCTCACAGATTTTCTCAGCATCGAACCTGACTTTCTAACAAAATCACTTTTCAAAAAGCATGACATCCATTTCAGAATCAGGCAGGATATGTTGCTCTGTTTTATCCGGATCAATACCGCAGAGGATACGCCTTATTTTAGGTTACCGAATGGATTCAGTGCCAGGTTTTTATTCAAAGTTAACAATCAGCTAAAAGAACAAACAACTATACCCCCAACCCACGGCAAGGAGAACCTCTACAGATTTCGCATCAATGTCAGGGCCGCTGCCAACGCCATGAACCTCTCGGGGGCGACATTAGGACCGCTTGCATCTAGAGACCTTATCCGGGTATTTAGTCAGGGAAATCCGGGCACTTGGACCACCACAACTGTCAATCTCAGCGGTGGCTTTGGGGCCATCGATATTGTAACAGAAGGCTCGAGCACACACCGATTATTTACTGATACCACTACTCAATCCTTATTTTATACCGCTGCCAATGGTAATGAAAATGAACATCTGTTCACTATTCATTTAAACAACTGAAAATAACAAGAAACCATAAAACCATTATCAAATGTCACAGATCAATGAATCCGCCATTAAGACACCGGGAGTCTATATCAATGAAATCCCACTCTTTCCCCCATCCGTAGCCCAAGTCGAGACTGCCATTCCGGCATTTATCGGCTACACGCAGGTAGCCATTAACGAAATAGGAGAATCTCTCGAAAACGTCCCCACCAAGATCTTTTCCTTAAAAGAATATGAGAACTATTTTGGAAAGGCAGATAATGAACAAGGTATTGCTGCTACCGTCGATATCACAACCGAAAACAGTATCAGGGTATCGATGACAGGGGATGCGACCATTTCCAATCCCTCAGAATATACGATGTACTATAACTTGAGGATGTATTTCACAAATGGTGGAGGTCCATGCTACATCATATCAATAGGAAATACCTCAGGGGCCCCGGACCCTGCAGATTATGATGCCGGACTTTTAGCTTGTGAGGCTGAGGATGAACCCACAATCCTGGTATTTCCTGATGCTGTCAACACACTCAACGAAGCCGCCTATTTCACTCTGATTTCATCTGCGATCGACCAATGTGCCAAGCTTCAGGACAGGTTTACGCTGATCGATGTACATACCCCGGGAACAAATAATACAACTACAATTAGTGGATTTAGGAGTGCATTTACCAAAAATGACAGCCTTAATTATGGGGCTGTTTATTATCCTTCCCTCAAGACCACTTTTGATTTTACCTACAATGAGGCCGACGTGGATGTCACCATCACTACTGATGGGGTGGCAGCAGGAGCTGTAGCATTGTCAACTTTGGCAAATACAGAAACAGCAATCTATAATTTTTGTCTTGCCAAAATCAGGGAAAAATTAAGCCCAACATTGCCGCCTTCATCTGCTATGGCAGGAGTATACGCCAAGGTAGATGGATCGAGAGGTGTATGGAAAGCTCCTGCAAATGTTTCTCTTAACGCAGTATATGACTTGACTGCCAAAATCAGTGAAGCTGAGCAAGGCAATATGAACATAGATCCAACTTCAGGAAAATCAGTCAATGCCATCAGATTTTTTCAGGGCAAGGGATTCTTGGTCTGGGGCGCGCGAACCTTAGCCGGCAATGACAATGAGTGGAGATATGTCAATGTCAGGAGGTTCTTTATTATGGTGGAGGAATCTTCCAAAAAAGCAACCATGCAATTTGTTTTTGAACCCAATGACGCCAATACATGGGTCAAGCTCCGTGCGATGCTTGAGAATTACCTGACACTCCTTTGGAGACAAGGAGCATTGGCCGGGGCCAAACCAGAACATGCATTCTATGTACGTTGCGGTTTGGGACAGACCATGACCGCTCAGGATATCCTTGAAGGAAGGCTTATTGTAGAAATCGGAATGGCCGCTGTCCGCCCTGCCGAATTCATCATTCTCCGCTTCTCCCATAAAATGCAGGAATCCTAATGACTTTTTCCCAATTAATTCTAAAAACATTTAACCAAAAATATCATGGCTAATTATCCTCTTCCAAAGTTCCATTTCCAGGTTGACTGGGGAGGAACAAAAATCGGTTTCAGTGAAGTGACAGGTCTTGAAGTGACCATCGAACCCATAGAATACAGGGACGGCGCCAGTCCTGAATACTCAAAAATTAAGATGCCGGGGATGCAGAGTTACTCGAACATCACCTTAAAGCGTGGCATCTTCCAAAGCGACAACCAATTCTATCAATGGTGGAATACCGTTGCACTTAATACCATCGAAAGGAGAGACTTGATCATTTCTCTTTTGAATGAAAGTCATGCCCCGGTAGTCGTATGGCGGGTAAAAAATGCCTGGCCAATCAAAGTTCAATCTACTGACCTGAATGCCACCGGGAATGAAACGGCTATCGAAACCTTGGAAATAGCACACGAAGGTCTCACCATGATAAACGAATAGCCATGTTTTCATATCCACCGGTAGGTTTCCATTTTTCAGTAGTCTTCCAATTGTTTCCTCAAACCCCAAATGATTTCAGGTTTCAGGAAGTCAGTGGCTTGGATATGGAAATGATGATGGAAACTGTCATTGAAGGCGGTCAAAACAGGTTTGTCTGGGAATTACCAGTCAGGGCAAAATATACGGATCTGGTGCTGAAAAGAGGGATGTTTATTGGTTCAGGGATTTTGATGTGGTGTAAAAATGCTTTTGAAAACTTTGTTTTTGAACCGGTCAACATCATCATCAGCCTGCTCAACGAAAACCATATTCCGATCCAGTCTTGGTATGTCGTCAATGCCATCCCAAAAAAATGGTCCGTCTCCAGCTTCAATGCCGAGCAAAGTTCAATTGTCATTGAGTCCATCACACTGAGCTACCAATATTTCAATATCATCAGCTTGGACTCTGCACTTTCTTTGGCAGGAAGCATCGGCGCCTCAGGAAGTATCGGAATTTAAATTCTAAACTATGCCAATCGAAATCAAAGAACTCCAGATTAAAGCCGCTGTGGGCAACCATACAGGAGGCCCAACCGCCCCTAATCCAAATCGCTCAGATTTGGGACAGATGAAGCAGGAAATAATTAAAGAGGTGACTGAAGAAGTATTGAGAATGATACAGCTTAAACTCGAAAGATAATGATCGATCTTGGCCAAAAAGCCGAAAAACTTTACGTGCAAGCTTACAGTGATGCAGAATTCAAAAAACCTGTGCCTGATAATAAATTCAGTGCCTTGGTCAATCCTGCTACTTACAATGTGTCCTACAGGTTTGAATTTGACTCCACTCAGGCACCGGGGACTTCCGGTGCCAACATGAAATTCAACAGGATTCTTCCAGGAGACTTCCATTTCGACTTCTTGTTTGATGCCACAGGCGTGGTCAAAGATCTTTCTGTTTTGAGTCTGGGGATCGCAAATCCCTTCGAAAAACCTGCCAACGTCACAGAACAGATTGAGGCATTCAAGCACAAAATCATCGATTACCAATCGGATAAACACCGGCCCTATTACCTGAAAATCCATTGGGGAGAGCTGCTTTTCAAAGGGGTCTTGAAGCAAATGGATATCGAATACAAGGTTTTTGCACCTGACGGAAAACCGATAAGAGCCATTGCAAAATGCCAGTTTGCGGAGAGTATAGCCGATGTGGAAAGGGCCGCAGAAGAAAACCGAGAAAGCCCCGACATAACCCATGAAAGGATTTTTGGGGGGACAGACAGGCTTGACAGACTGACTGAAACAATCTATGAAAATGATGCCCACTACATTGATGTGGCAGGGTTCAATAGACTAGACAGCTTTAGAAACATTAATCCCGGATCAAAAATCTACTTTCCTCCATTAGCAAAATAAACCCAAATCCATGATTTCGACGGCGAATAGAGAACTTGTAACTTCCAAAATACTTTTGGGAAGTGGCCCCGGAGCTATTTCAGATCAGGAAGTATCTGGGAGAATTCAAATTCTGGACATTACTGTCTATAAGGAACTTAACAAAATCCCTTATGCAGTAGTCAGGATTGCTGATGGTTCGGCTGCGGATTCTGATTTTTCGATTGGCAATAGCGGTGAATTTGCTTTGGGGAAAAGCATCGATATCCAAATGGGTTACAGTACCGATGACCAATCTGTTTTCAAGGGAATCATCATTGGGAATTCTCATGTGGTCAACTCAAACCAAAGTACACTCAACCTTACCTGCAAGCATGAATCGGTCAAAATGACTGTCTCCAAAAAAAGCAGACATTTCAATGACCTCAAGGACTACGAGATCGTGGAAAATATACTTCAAGAAAACGGCTTGACAGACATGGACGTCCCCACTTTCGGAAGTATGCACGAACAGTTGCTCCAGTCCAATGTCAGTGATTGGGATTTTATCCTCACCAGAATTGATTCTAATGGAATGGCCTGCAGGATAAATGACAGTACTTTTTCTGTTTTCAAACCTGATCCATCCCAAGGTCCTGTCTTATCCCTGACATTTGGAGATGACATCATATCTATCAGAACAGAATCTGATATCAGGTCCCAAGCCACTGCGGTAAAGGCGTTTTCATGGGATTACGCCAACCAATCTCTTCTTGAAACGGAAGGGGCAGACTTGGCAGGAGCTTCCCCCGGAAATTTCGAAGCTTCGGATATGGCTGCCATCAATGGGCAGGAATACGAAATCAAAACTCCTGTCATGCTCACCAATGAGGCATTACAATCCCTAGCTGATGCCAAAAAACAAAAACAGGCATTATCCAAAACTAAAGGTAAAGTGATCTTCAGAGGTAGCTCAGAGGTCAATCCAGGAGATTGGTTGGATCTGAACGGAGTCGGTGAGCAGTTCAGTGGAAAAGCTTTCGTAAGTGCTGTCCAGCATCATTTGAGAGACGGGAATTGGGAAACAGAAGCTACATTGGGATGGGAAGAAGATTTCTTCACTGAGAAATTCAATTCAAATTCCATCAGTTCTGAAAGTGGTAATTTCTACAGAATATTGGGATTGCAAATAGGGATTGTAACGGATATCATGGATCCATTTGGCGAAGGCCGAGTCAAAATCCGCCTGCCTATGGTCAATATGGATGATGCAGGGATTTTTGCCAGAGTGGCCACTTTGGACGCAGGAAATAATAGAGGTACATTTTTCAGACCTGAGATAGACGACGAGGTAATCATTGGTTTTATGAATGGAGACCCTTCCCATCCTATCATTCTTGGAATGGTCCACAGCAGCTCCAAAGCGCCGCCTTTCGAACCCGAAGATTCCAATGATAAAAAAGGCTATGTCTCCAGATCTGAGATCAAAATCACAATCCACGACGGCGACAAAAGCATCGTCATAGAAACTCCAGGTGGAAGGAAATTTACCATGGATGATACAGCCGGAACAGTTCAGGTGGAGGATGCATCAGGAAACATACTCCTTATGGATGATAGCGGTATTTCTGTGGATTCTCCGCAAGAAATCAAAATCACGGGCGGAACCAAAATAAGTCTTGTTGCACCTGAAATCAACATAAAAGCTGATTTGAACCTCAGTATGGAAGCTTCCGCAGGCTTGAGTGTGAAAAGTAACGGCACTTCAGATATCGAAGGTGCAATGGTCAATATCAAAGGTAGTATGGTCAAAATAAATTAAAGATATATGCCTTTAGCCGCGCGAATCACCGACATGCATGTTTGCCCGATGCTCACACCGGGTGGAACTCCCCATGTCGGAGGCCCGATTTTGCCGGCCGGAGAACCCACCGTTCTGATCGGAGGTCTTCCTGCAGCTAGGCTTGGAGATATGGCCACATGTACCGGACCTCCTGATACGATTGTGGCAGGTTCAGGATCGGTTTTTATCGGTGGAAAACCCGCCGCTAGAATGGGAGATGCGACAGCACATGGAGGGACGATTGTCATCGGATGTCCCACAGTAATCATTGGAGGATAATAATATGGAAAATTTACATAACTCTTTTTTAGGCAAAGGTTGGAGTTTCCCTCCACAGTTTGACAGTGCAGGGAGCAAAACCAAAATGCTAAGCGATGAGGCTGATATCCAAAGCAGTCTAGAAATCCTGCTTTCAACCAAAAGAGGGGAAAGGGTGATGCGCTCAGACTACGGCTGTGACCTCCACGAGCTGGTGTTTGAACCACTCACAACCACATTCAAAACCTACATCATCGACCTGGTCCGGACCTCGATCCTTTACCATGAACCCAGAATTGAAGTCGAAAAAATCGAACTAAACGACACCGGCGAACTTGAAGGAAGAATTTTGATTACGATTTCCTACAAAGTCAGAGCAACCAATTCAAGGTTCAACTTTGTATATCCATTTTATAAAACTGAAGGCACTGAACTGACATAACGCAATATGGCCTGCAACGACAAAAACCCATTGACCAGAGAAGGAGTAGACCGGTTGACAAGAAAACTGGAAGCACTCTCACCCGCCTACGCCAAGGTGGATGAAAGGTCCATGGAAGATTTGATCCTTTTTGCAAAAAAATATGCGGCATACCTCAGGTTCAAAGACCTGAACAATACAGATGCAGGTACTTGGGAGGCTTTGATGAAAGTGGATATATCTGTAGTATTGGCAGTTTTGCTTTCGCTTGACATGCTTCAATTGTCGGATTATATCAAGCTCCTGTACAAAAGAACCAAGCTTGGCATAGCCGCTTCTGACAATTCAGAAGCAAGCCTACAATTCAAATACCTTTTCGATGTACTCTTTTCCCTTGTCAAGACCATTGATGAACAGTGCGGATTTTTGAGAGAAGAAGCCGAGTACCAACAGACTATCAAATCTGTCATCCAAACCAAACTCAATTCACCATTCTCCAAACTTTTTAATTTCCGGACCGACAACCTTGATTTGGTATCTTCCTCAAATCAAACAGACACTACTGCACCCATAAATACTATTGATTCACATCAGGCACTTGTTTTGACTTTTTTTTCCCTGACTGCCGAAAAACTGAAGATAACCGTACCGGGAACTGAGATAAGTGAAAGAATCAGCCATGTCATCAACCATAATATTTTCAACAACCAGATTTCAATTTTGCTGGGCGGCATTTCTTCCATCCTCCAAAAAGCACAGGATTTGTTCACCAAGTCCCTAAGCGAATATTCCAACCATGAACCCCATTATGGATTGTTTCTGTCGTTTTTGAAGCTTTTCCATGCTGCCCAAAACAGCCTCAATGATTTTAGTGCCAAGCACCTGGATTTTTATTACAAAGATGTCCTGAGGCTTAAAAACCAAAGCCCTCTTCCTGACAAAGTCCACCTGACTGTCGCGCTCCAAAAACACATCTCTCAGCATTTGTTGTCCAAAGGAACACTATTCAAAGGAGGAAAAGATCCTAACGGAAAAGAAATGCACTACAGCTTGACCGAAGACGTGGTCTTCAATCAAGCTGAAGTCAAAGAAATCAAGGCTTTTCAAATCCACAATAAATCTCTTTTGGCCTATCCTGCAGTCAACAGCTCAGACGGCATCGGTGGAAAATTTGAAGGGGATGACAAGAGTTGGTTTGCTTTTGGGGACAGGAAAATGACCCCGACTCAGGAAGCAGGATTTGCCATCGGCTCTAATTTATTGTTCCTTAAAGAGGGAGAAAGAACCATCACAATTACAGTCACCTTTGCAAATCCCCTCAAATCAAAATCATCTTTTTCCAAGATTGGGATTTTCGGAAATTCAAAAGTAATTCCATTCCAAGTCACGCTTACAGGAGAAAAAGACTGGGTTTCAAAAAACGTGGATGCTTCATTTACTGAGAATCAAAGGGTCTTGACATTTGAATTTTCTCTTGACGTAGAAGATCCCCCCATATTACCCTACCTCGAAAAAACCCATCAAAAAAACTTCAATACAGCATTGCCGCTGTTGATGGCACATCTCGACCAAAGCGCAAGCAATATCTGGTACCGAGACCTGATGGAAAACCCCATCAATTCTATCAATCTTTCTGTCAATGTAGTGGGTATCAAGGACCTTGCGCTGAGCAGCGATGGCGGATCTGTGGATGCCTCCAAGCCATTTAAGCCTTTTGGTGATTTCCCCAAACTGAATGCGAGTTTTTACATTGGTTCCAAAGAAATTTTCCAGAAAAAACTGGACTACATCAAGGTCAATTTACCGATTTCTGTGCCTATCTATTGCGAATACCTACATGGTAATGATTGGGATTCTTATCCCTTCCCCAAAGAAGGAAATGGCTATCTGGTTCAAAAAAACATTGCCGGGAACCTTTTAAAACAAGCCTCCCTTGATTTTCGAAGCAATGAATTCCTTCAGGCAAAGTCATTCGAAGGATTCCTCAGAATCAGGCTTAACACTTCCTCCTATTCACTGGCTACTTTTATGTCTGACGTCAATAAGGCCTTGGATAACATCGTGATCGACTCCCAACAGGGAAGCTATCAGCCGGTAGTAGTAAACAAAGCTGAAAGTAAAACACTAGAGTCAAAGTCTTCAGAAGTTGTCAACATTGAATTCGAAAAAAATATTACTTCCCAATTTGAAAAGGTTTCAGAGATTTCGGGATTACTCAAAGTATCCGGCAATTCTGTTCCCGTCCCAAAAGAAGTCATTTCAGAGTCTTTTTCCATTGATTACACAGCCTCTGAAAACATCCCGACCGACGGGTTGCCTCATCCAAAACATGTATTTTTTAACCTGTCTCCTTTTGGGTATTACCAACCGATACCCGGAGAAACGTCGCTTGTCCCCCGGTTCAGTCAAGAAGGGGAGCTCTTGATAGGATTAGCTAAAGCCGTAACTCCTATTACTATCAATTTGCTTTTTCTTCTTGCTGATGGCAGCTCCAATCCTCTGAAAAACCAAGAACCTGTCACATGGACATTTTTGCTCAAAGAAAACCAATGGGTGGAATTTGAAGACAATCAGGTAATCGATGGTACTGTCAATTTTACAAGAACCGGAATAGTGACTATTAGTATTCCCAAAGAAGCCGGAACCAGCCAAACTGCACTTACTTCCGGCCTGATCTGGATAAAGGCTTCCGTGGCGACCAACACAGATGCTGTCTGCAAAATCATCGACATCAAAGCTCAAGGCATCTTGGCTGAATTGGTACAATCCGAAGCAGAGGGCATCGAATTCCGAAACTTCCTCCCATCGGGCACGGTATCCAAGCTTAAGCTTTCGGACAGCGCTATCAAGTCCATTTCCCAACCTGCTGATTCTTCAGGGGGAAGAGTAAGGGAAAGTGATTCAGATTATTACCAACGTATAAGCGAAAGGCTCAGACACAAGCAAAGGGCGGTCAGCATCTGGGATTATGAACACCTTATTTTGGAGGAATTTCTTTCTCTATACCAGGTCAAATGCTTAAACCATACCGGGTTTTTTGAAAAAAACGGTGAGAATATTTTCTGCGAAAACTTTCCCGGACATGTGACAGTCATCTGTATTCCCGATCTCAAAAATAAATCCAACACCAATCCTTTAAGACCTTATACTCCCATAGCCACACTGACTGATATCGGCATTTTCCTTGAAAAACTGAAGAATCCATTTGCACAGCTTCATGTGGTCAATCCGCAGTTTGAGGAAGTGCAGCTGGAGTTTGAAGTCAGATTTCATGACAACATGGACGAAGTTTTTTATAGAAATTTATTAGACATTGAAATCGAGCAATTCCTTTGCCCTTGGGCTTGGGACAGCAGCCAAAAGATCACTTTTGGTGGGAAGATCAATAAATCAACACTCATCAATTTTGTGGAAGATAGACCCTATGTGGACTTCCTCAGTTGCTTCAAAATCCACCACGTCATCAGGGATGAAGAGGGAAAAGTAGCCAAGAAATTCAATGACTTGGAAGAAATCACAGCCTCAAGTTCAAGGTCGGTATTGGTTTCCCATTTTGAAGAATCGAATCCATCCGCTCCCCGTCATATCATCCAAGTAATCCAAACCTGCGACTGCTGATGAAGAGATCTCCGACCATACCAAAAAATCCCAATCTGGCCCATTCTATGGACTTTGAGCGGCTGCGTCAGGAAGGCTTGACTTTTATCGAGCGTCTTTCAAGCAATATCTGGACAGATTACAATACCCATGATCCGGGGATTACCATCTTGGAGGCTGTTTGTTATGCCATTACAGAATTGGGATATAGGTCCAATTTTGAAATCAAAGACCTTTTGACGCAAGCAAGCGGGCAGACATTTTTCACGGCAAGGCAGGTGCTTACTTCTGCACCTCTGACTGTCACGGATTACCGAAAACTGCTTGTAGACTTACCCGGAATCAACAATGCCTGGCTTTTGACTGACGGGAAACAGGAAGTTCCTATTTTTCTCAATTGTGAAGCCGACAAACTGCAATATGAGCCAAGTAAGGAGAATCTCGTTTTAAAAGGACTGTATTCCGTACTGTTGGATTTGTCCATTGACCTAGAACTTGGCGATCTCAATACAGGTGACATCGAACTGGAAAATATAGCATTCCCACTATCTCCCATGATCGATATCGAAGCGGGTGAATTCCAGGTCAAATTTGAGCTTCCTAGTATCAAAGAGGTAAATAAAAAAGTACTTACAGCCGATACTTCCAATTTCACAATTGAAAAAAATCCATCCAAAAATTGGTTCTATCATTTCAAAATAGAACTGCCGGATGGAGAAATTATCGAAGTCCCTTTTAGAGTCAGCATTCCAAAAAACCCCTCTAAAGGAAAAATTCAGGACAGCCATGTAGCTTTCATGTTACAGGATACTTCATTCGGAACCCTGATTTTAGAAAGCTATCTCGAGAAGATATCCAAAGCCGATGGCATTCTGAAAAACGCGATAAAGACCCTCCATGAAAACAGGAATCTATGCGAGGATTTTGTCAGTGTGGAGCCGATAGATTCTGAGGAAGTGGCCTTTTGTTTTGATGTGGATGTCGCTGCAGATACTGACATAGAGCAGGTTCAGGCTGAGATTTATTATGCCATTGAGAATTACCTCAATCCTCCGGTTTCATTTTTTACCCTAAAGGAATTGATGGAAAAAGGGACTCCGACAGAAGAAATATTTGAAGGACCGAGATTGGCCCATGGCTTTGTCGATACGGAGGAGATAGAAAATGCACAGTTGAGAACTGTCATCTACGCCTCTGATATCATCAATCTCCTGATGGATATCGAGGGTGTAGGAGGTATCCGCAACTTCCTTATGACCAAGTATGACAAAGAGGGAAAGCCTGTCCCCGGTCAAAAAGGGATTTCCTGGTGCATGCCGATATCTTCGATGCACAAGCCTGTGATGAGTACAAGCTTTTCAAAAATCCTTTTCTTCAAAGACGGATTTCCTTTTCTGTCCCAATATGAAGAAGTCAGGGATACAGTTCAGTTGCTTCATGCCCAAAGGTCTATCGGCAAATTGGTCCCCACCTTTGCTGATCTCCCTGTTCCGAAAGGAAACAAACGGGATACCTTGAGTTATTGGCCGGTGCAGTATGACCTGCCAATGGTCTATGGGGTGGGGGAATTTGGGCTTCCTGCCCATGCGGACAACCTTCGAAAAGCGCAGCAGCAGCATCTGAAAGGCTACCTGATGTTCTATGAGCAACTTTTGGCAGACTTTAACGCACAGCTTTCTAATGCCAAGAGTCTCTTTTCTACTGATGAAATCAGACAAACTTACTTTGCCCAATACCTCGGAAATATTCGCGAAATAGACGGAGTACTCCATACAAACCTGGAAAAGGCAATAGCCAATGATCCGGTCGACCCGGAGAGTCAGGCTCTGTGGCAAAAACTCTATGAAAACCAAAACCAGTTTAATGAGAGAAGAAACAGGTTTTTGGACCATCTCCTCGCGCGTTTTGCAGAGTCCTTCAACGACTATGCCTTACTCATGTACCGTATCAATCTGGAAAATATCAGTCTGGAAAAAATCGAGCCTCAGGAAATCATTGATATCAAGATCAGAACCTTGCAAGCTTATCCTGAAATCAGCTATTCCCGCTCATTGGCATTCAATTATTTTCCACAAAATGAAAATTTCGAACTTGATGAAAGCAGGCTTTGGGATACAGATAATGTGTCAGGATTGGAAAAAAGAGTCAGCCACTTAACAGGTATCAGTGATTTTACAAGACGGTTTCTCTATTGTATCAAAAATGTGGAAATCATCTGCGAAGAAAAAGAAGTCGGAGAGGATGTCCATTGCATGCATTCCTTTTCGCTGAATTCCAGAAACGGAGTCAGACTCGTTTCCAAGAAATTTGAGGACAAATCACAGGCTGAAGCGGTATTGACTGAAGTGATGGAATTGGGGATTAACCCTGAAAATTACCGCTATACCACAAAAAAAATTAAGCTCAAAAAGCAAAACGCAATCATTTTGGAGAGTGAAAAAACCATTGCCAATGAAGAAGATGCCCTTGTGATCATACAGGAAATCATCGAGGAACTTACTCAGGATTGCAATGACCCTGAAGGCCTCCATCTGATCGAACACCTCCTTTTGAGACCAAAAAGTAAGAATTTCGAATTGATGGAAGTCTGTCTGCATGACTGCGACTGTCCCTGCGAACAGGATATTTATTCCTTCAGGGCCTCCGTGGTTTTGCCACATTGGCCAAAGCATTTCGACGATATGGCTTTTCGTCAATACTTCGAAAAGAAAATCAGGGAGGAAGCTCCAGCCCATATCCAACTGAAAGTTTGTTGGGTCAGCAATGAGAAGCTCCGTGAATTTGAATCACGCTATCAGACATGGATCCGTGAACTCGCCCTATTCAAGGCTACAGGAAATAACCATGCAACGTATCAGGAGGCCAATGACAGGATGCTGGCAATATTGGCAAAACTCAACTCTGTGTATCCCAAAGCCACACTCCACGATTGTGACGAAAGTGATGCCGACAAAAACCCCGTAATGCTGGGTAAAACAATATTAGGAACTCAAAAATTATAATCATGCAGCCTTTACAATCATACCCCGTTTTTGAAGCTGATCAGGTTTTGTCCAATGGACACCTGAACAACTTGTTGAACTACCTGGAGCAGCAGGAAAGGCTGACGCGCATCAAACTCGTTGGCAGAGGTATCGTCTGCGGGTTGGAAATCAACACTTCCAATACTGCGATCAGTATCAGCAAAGGCTGCGGTCTGACTTCCCAGGGTTTTCTGATCCAATTGTGTGACACCATTTTCACGCATTATATCCCGTATTCGCCTCCAGCCCTTCCCAATGACCTGTATTTTTTGACACAATGTGGAGATGAAAAAAGGGATCAAGTTCCCTATTATGGCGGCAAGGATATTCTCCAACTCGTCCCTTCCGGCGATAAGGAAACTGAAGGTAAAAAATCAATCGGAACTATAAACAGGCAGAATTATGTGGTAATACTTTTTTTGGAAGCCGAACAGGTAGATCTCAAAAACTGTGATACACAGGATTGCAATGACAAGGGCAGCAGGATGGATTTTATCCTCAGGGTCCTTTTAGTCAAAAAGTCACTCTTTGATTCCGGTAAAGCCATTTCTTTCAATTCCATTCTCCTCAAGCGCTTCAATGTCCCTGTCGCAGACATGAAAACATCTGAGGATATTTTGAACGGGTTTTTGGCGATCACCGATGACAATACCCTGACCAAGCTATCCGAAAACCTCATCCGAAGTTGGGACAAGTTTGCAGTTCCCCTTGGGCTTCCTGCCGAAAATCCAATGAAAGGTCTCAACCTGATCAACGTCAAAAAGAAGCTTTCCGGCAGTACAGGTCAGCGAATTTTTGTGCAGTATTTCTATGATTTTGTGGACGACCTGCTCAAAGCCTACATAGAATTCAGGGCAAAAGTCAGGGAGGTTTTTGGGGAATGCTGTCCCGATGAAATGGATTTTCCCATGCACCTGACTTTGGGATTGGCCAATGAAAATACTCTTTTGGGCAAAAGGAACAACAACAGAAACTATTTCGAATCATCTCCAATCCTGAATGGTCAGGGAAAAAATACTGACGAGGCCAGCCAACTTTTGGAAAGATTGGCCGCTATGGTCAAAGGATTTATCGGAGAAAAACTGCAGAGCAGCGAAGCCATCGCCATCACACCAAATACTTTGGGATCGGACTTTATCAGCTACAGGGCCATTCCCTATTATTATGACTGGAAGGCCGTCAATCCCCTTTGGTATTTTAGCCGAAGCTATAGTGGCAACCAAAGGTACAACCTCGGCTACCGTGCAGCTATCCAAACAGACGCTCCTGAGCCCGTCAAAAATCCGCTTCTCTACGACATCGAAAGGTACAACGCCTTCCGTATCGAAGGTCATATCGGTAAAAACTACCGTACCGCCCTGACAGAAATCATCCGCCAAAAGCAGCGGTTTAACCTTCCATTTGATGTTTTGGCACTCAATGCCATCGACCTTTCGGCCATACTGAACGGTAAAAAAATTCGCTGCCATGTAGAAGACCTGGAGTCAGACTATCGCGTGATGATCACCGGAATCGTCTGTCAGTTGCAACAAATCATGGCCTATGTCGGAAATCTCCGGCCAAAAAGAACCATCGAACCAAATAGAGATCTGGGTGGATTGACCATGAAAAGGGATTTTTACATCTCCAAAAATCTGGTGGAAATGCAAAAAACCATCAAAACAGATCTTTCCAAAAACCAGCCCATCAGTATTTCCAATTCAGATATCATCAAAAACCTCGCTTTGAGGGATGTGGAAGAAGGTGAGAAATTGGCGGATTTTGTAGCCAAGGATATATCCAATTTCATTGTAGAACAAAAAGCAGCTTTTGAATACATTATCAAACAACCGGACCTGTTGTTGATTTTCCTACAACAGCTGGCAGAAATAGTGAAGTACCTGTTGTCATTCGATCTTGACAAATTTGATGAGGATGCTTACAACAAACTATGGTCTCCCTATTCCAAAACCGTAGCAAGCCTTATCAAGGAAGCGGCCAATTCTGAAAATGAGGAAATCAAGAGGTATTTCTCCGAAAGCAATACTGAATTGCTTTTCAAATGCGCCAATGAAAAACTCTTTGCGCTGAAAGAAGAATATCTCAAGAGGTTGGAACAGTACCATGCGGCCATCAATTTCAATGAGTATTTCAAAAAGCATCCCGGACTCGAACATAAAGCCGGTGTACCAAAAGGAGGAACTTTTATCTTGGTTTATAACGGGGAAACAGAAAGGGTCTTGACTTTACCGGACTTAACAATCCCAAATTTGAATCTGGACCTATTTACCAGAAATACCTTTACAAACTTGGCCCCCAAAGAGACTTTGGCCGTAAAAGCAGAACCTCAAAAAGCAAGCTTTACAACAAATATTACCAAGGACATCCAAGGACTAGCGATTGCCTCAAGAAAGACAGAATTTGAATTTGCCTCTGACCTGATCAAAAAACTCAATCTCGGAGATTCGGCCAAGAGCGTACTTGACGCCCTCAATATCCGCGACAAAGAAATCCGGGATAAGGCCACCCCGATCGCTATAGGAACAGTGATTGCTGATTTTTACCTTCCTTATCTCTGTTGTAGTGAATGTCCACCGATCGCCTATGTGATCCCTGAGGAAAAAGAACCTGAAAATAAAGGACCGATAGCCAATGCAGGTCCAGATCAGACCATGGTTTTTTCAGAATCTGCCAATGCCATCCTCGACGGATCGGCTTCAACGGATGAAGATGGAACAATCACAGCATTTTCATGGTCTCAGCAGAGCGGACCATCAGCTGCCATCAATACCCCTGATAAAGTAAAGACTACAGTTCAGTTCCAGTCTCCCGGGCAATATGTTTTTGCCCTTAGGGTAATAGACGACAAAGGCGCTTCTGCCCAGGATACCATCTCTATCAATATAACGGAACCTGAAAATAAACCACCTGTTGCAAATGCCGGACCGGATCAAACGATCTCTTTTGGCACTACATCCCCAGTCACAGCAATTTTGAATGGATCAGCGTCGTCAGATGAAGATGGGACAATCACTTCATTTTCATGGTCGCAACAGACCGGATCATCGGCAGTCATCATTTCCCCTGACCGTGTTCAGACCACTGTCCAGTTTCAGTCTCCCGGGCAATATATATTCGTCCTCAAAGTAACAGATGACAAAGGAGCTTCTGCCCAAGATACTGTCACCATCAATGTAACGGTACCCGAGAATAATGCGCCTGTAGCAAATGCAGGACCTGACCAATCCATAATAATAGCGAACCCTAATACTCCCGGAACGGTAACTTTGGATGGAAGGAATTCTTCAGATCCTGAGGGTGGAGTACTTTCTTTCAGTTGGACATTTGAAGGAGGAACAATGACACCTGTCATTACAAGCCCTGATAAAGTACAGACAACCGTGACAGGCTTGTTGGTCGGAGAATACAAATTCGGACTCAAAGTAACTGATCCAAGTGGGATGAGCGCAAGTGATACTGTAAGTGTCTTGGTATCTGTGAGGGATGGAGGGGATGATGTGGTTACCAAAACCTGCGGTCCACTTAGTGACATCCTCAAAGCATTTGAGGCATTTGACAGGACAAATTCTGATGATCTGTTCAAGCGGTTTGTTGAGAGGTTTGGTCAATATGGACAGATAAAAGAGTTCTTTACTGCGATGAGAGTAATTGCTGATGAAGTTCCCGAAAAGCAGATTGACTTTTTTATAAGTGAATTTGTCAACACAGGTTTGCTGTCCCAATTCGTAGAATGGCTTGAGGGATTGCACAATTTAATTTTAGAGTTCAAGGAATTCAGAAGTTTTGCTTTTGAGCTATACAGGATCTTGGATCTATTGGCATTATACATAGTATGTATCCAAAAAGAGGATTTTGATGTAGCTCAAATACCAATGCAAAATATCTTCGGCTTAGTCGAAGAGCACGCCATGGTATGGGCTGCCATGAAGGCAAGTGGTGAATTCGGTCGCCTTGAATCGCAACTTGTATTAAGGATTGCCAACGACATCGGGGCTGCTATGGCTCAAACAGTAGAAAACGGTGAGGTAAGTACCAAACGAAAATACCTGAGTCAACTCAAGAAAATAGGAGGTATTATCTAATTTGAAATCCGATGTCAAGCATACAAAACCATAAAATCCATACTGCTTCCCTTCAGGTAGATTTTGAAGGGGTAGAGGAGGGATTGGGTTTGCAGGACAGTCTAGGGCTATTTTTCTACGAAAAAATCAAACCTGCTCTAGAAAAAGCATTTGACCGATATGGGAATCCAAAGGAGACAATTGTCCTGGAGAAGCTTGAACTGGATTGTGGGAACATATCTTATGACAATTGGGAAGAGGAGTTTTTACAAAAGATCCTCGTCCAACTAGAGGAAAATTTGAAATTCCCACAAATTGGGAAAAAGGAAAAAGTCCCGGTCGAAAAAAAGGCTGAGGAAGTATTTATCCACTTTTTGGAAAAAGGGTTTTTCCCATGGAACAGTCCTTTCTCGAGTCCCAAGGAATTGGAAAACGCTGTGGCATTGGAAACTTCACTTTTGGAGAAACTCCAAAAAATCTTCAAAAAGTCACCGTCTCCTCAGCAGCGGCTTTTCCGTTCTTTTTCCCTGGATTTCATTTCGAGCATAATAAGTGCTTGGTCCATAAAATTAAACCCTTATGAATCCAATTTGGTCAAATTCCTGAATAGGAATGGAAATCAGGACGTACAAGATGATTTGATTTGGGTTTTGGTACTTTCCCTATCCCAACCCAATACGCCTTCAGCAGTACCATTTCTAAAGATTCTGATCCGCAATCTTTCCGATGATAACCTATTGCCTTTGGCGGAATACCTTAGCCTGGAAATGGTTGGTGACAAAGATCTTCAACATGCAGTTGCTACTCATTTTAATGAAATTTCTGATCGGGCATTTCAGAGGAAGAAAATGATTTTATGGAAAAAAGTCTTGCAATTTGATCCTAAAATAATTTCAAAGCTCCAAAAAACATCTCCGGATTTGGATTTTCAAACCCTCAAACGGACCTCAGAGGGTGAAAAAAACATTTCTAAAGAAGCCTCTGAACAAGAAGGGGAAAGATCCTTTTCTAAGTTGGATAAAAAATTGGAAAAGGAAGATATGAGACACGAAAGCGATATTGATCAAGAATTCGCCGAGGAAATATTCGTAGAAAATGCCGGGCTTGTTTTGTTACATCCATTTTTGACAGGGCTCTTCAGCAACCTCCAATTGACAGAAAATGGAAAATTCGTAGCAGAATATGACCAATCTTTAGGAGCAAGGTTGCTTCAATTTTTGGTTTTTGGGGAGAACAACCTTTCTGAAAATTTCTATCCACTTAACAAAATACTTTGCGGAATGGGAGTTTCTCAGATTTTGGGGGAAGATGTAGAGCTCAGCGAACAATTCAAAACTGAAAGTGAGGAATTGCTTCAGGCAGTAATCGGACATTGGTCAGTATTGAAAAATACAAGTATTGGCGGATTGAGGGAAACGTTTCTACAGAGGGCCGGCAAAATCAGCCGGGTTGAAAAAGGATGGAAACTTCAAGTGGAAAGAAAAACGGTGGACGTTCTTTTGGCCAAGCTGCCTTGGGGACTAGGCATCGTGAAGTTGCCCTGGATGGGTGACATGATGTACGTTGAGTGGGAATAAAACAAATTGAGTATGGCTATCACAAATTCTAAAGAAAGCAAAGAAGTAAAAAAAATACCCCTGCAAAAGAGGTCATTTTTCCAGGCTAAACTCACTGTAAACAGCCCTGGTGACCAATATGAAAAGGAAGCTGACGCTGTGGCCGAAAAGATAGTTTCCCTGGAGGGAAATGATTCCGCTGCGCATGCCTCAGGGGTTGGAGGTTTGGGCGTAAGGCCTATTTCTCCAATAGAGATTCAAAAAAAATGTGCTGAATGCGAAGGAGAGGAAAACATCCAAATGAAAGGATATTACAGCGGTGGAACTGTGGATTCTGAAACTGAAAACGGAATCCATGCCGCCAAAACCGGTGGACAGCCATTACCCTCAGAAACACAATCCTCTATGGAATCAGGTTTTGGAACTGGTTTTCAAGATGTCAAAATCCACCATGATGCCAAGTCCAACCAATTGAACAGAAAACTGAATGCCAGGGCTTTCACCACTGGAAACAATATCTTTTTTAGATCTGGAGAATACAATCCCCAATCCCGTGAAGGGAAAAAATTGTTGGCCCATGAACTTACGCATGTGGTGCAGCAAAGTTCAGCAACTGGTATAAAAGTACAGCGAGAGGATATAGAGCCAAGTACTGATTCAGCCGATGAAACCGAATTTGAATTTGACTACAATTTATTGCCGCCATCGCTTCAATTTTCTTTGGGTCAATGGATGCTGGAAGCCAATACCAGCGGGGCTGCATTGCAGTTTTCACATGGATTGATGAAGAGCAGATTTGGATACAACTATGGTGGGAATCTTACACTAGGTACCCAATCCCCATCCAGCAGTGTCGAACTGGGATTTAACCCGCATTCACCTGCACTGTCACTGAACCTTACCGAAGATAGATTCAGATTCGGGGCCAATGCAGACCTTACCACAGGCGGATTCGGATTTAACCTTGGATACGGTTCAAAGTTATTGCCCATGCCTTTCGATTTGGCAGGGCCTGTTTATGGAGGTTGGGGAGGAGCAAGTGGCATTTTGGGAGATATTGGCAACATGCAAGATCCACTCAGCTTTTACCAATCACATGGCGATAATATTGATGCCGTAATGGGTGCTGTCAAAGCCCTTCAACCTTTGGCAAATGAGGGGAATCAGGGTTTCGGGGCTGGATTGAGATTTACCTATAATCCGCAGACAGGAGTTTTGATACATGCCGGAGTCCAATGGATGTTTTAAGAAATAATGGGAAAAGAAATTCAACATATAGTATCCTACCTTCAAACAGTCACTTCAATGAGATTGGAGAGTCATT